>NZ_JAYRKD010000023.1:0-100640 GCF_041905885.1 Dongia sp.
GACGTACGAGAATAGTGATCCTGCCTGATCGTCCGATCCACGCATCTGATCCCCCAGAAGCTTTCTTCACTTCGAGTGAATCATCTCCAAAGATCGACCGCTATAGGCTTTTTCAACAGCCTGCTAGCTCTTCGCCGGGGTAAGCTTCGCCAGGAAGCGCTCGAGATCGATCAATACGCGCTCGTGGAAGCCTTCGCCGATCGGACCCTTGTCGTCGGTGCAGAGCACCTTGAACTTCAGTTTGCGGCCTTCGACCTCGATGAGTTCGACGGCGCAGATGGCGGTCATGCCGATCGGCGTCGCGGCGCTGTGGCTGACATTGACATGGGTGCCGACGCTGCGCTGGCCCGGCGCCAGATGCGGCTGCAGCGCCGCGACGCAGGTATCCTCGACGAAGCCGACCATGAAGGCCGTCGCGAACACCGCCGGCATGTCGTGGAAACCGGGGAAATGCGGCGAGACGCTGGGGACGGTGAGGTCGGGGGTAACGGTGATGCTCTGCTGGTGTTTCAAGCCGAGCGGCGGTGCTCCGCTGGACATTCATTCGCCTCCAAATCTAGTTCCCAGGTCTGCCCCACCAGGTCCTTGCCGAACATGTGGTGGCGATCCTCCTTGACCAGCTTGAAGCCCTGCGCCTTGTAGATATGCCGCGCGGCGGCGAGGACGTCGTTGGTCCAGAGGGTCATTCTTTTGTAGCCGAAGGCGCGCGCCTGGGCGACGCATTCCTCGACCAATCGCTTGCCGAGCCCGAGGCCGCGCGCCGCCGCATCGACATAGAGCATGCGCAGCTTGGCGATCTCTTCGCTCTGTTTCACCAGGAAGATCGAGCCGACCACCTCCCCGCCCCGCTCCACGATCCAGCAGCGCTCCCATTTCGGATCGAAGCTCCTGGCGAAGGCCATCGCGATCTCGTTCGCCATGATCTCGAACTCACCGTTCCAGCCGTATTCCTCGGTATAGAGCCGCGCCTGGCGCGCGATCACCAGCGAGATGTCACCCGGCTTCGGCGCACGCAGAACATAACCCTCCGGTTCCGAACCAGTCCCCATCGCCGCCTCGATCGCGTCCATCGCCTGCACCATGCGCTGGCGCTGGGCCTGCGGCATTGGGTCGAGGATGGCGGCGACGTCCCGGCGGGTCACCTCGTCAAGCGGCGCGAAGGTCTTGCGGCCCTTGTCCGTGAGGGAGAGATGATAACGACGTCCGTCGGTCTCGGAGGGCGTCCGCTTCAGCAGCTTCTTCTTCTCAAAGCTCGCCAGGATGCGGCTCAAGTAGCCGGCGTCGAGGCCAAGATCGCGCGCGAGCTCCGCCGCGGTCGGCACGGCGCGATGCGCCAGCTCATAGAGAACGCGGGCCTCGGTCAGGGTGAACGGGCTCTTGAGCCAGCCCTCGCCCAGCACGCCAATCTTCTGGGTGTAGAAGCGGTTGAAGCGCCGCACTGCGGCGATGTCGCGCTCGAGGTCGTCCTGGGGAGATGAAATAGCCATCGCGCACCTGCCGTTCCAGCCTCCGGCAAGCCTATCCGCATATAGTTGACTCAGTCAAGCATCTCTCAGGCGGCCTCGGGAGCCGAGGCCGGGGCCTTGGCGCCGGTCATCAGTGCGACGGCATCCGACATCGAGTGTTCCTTGGGGTTGATGACGCAGAGCCGCCGGCCGAGCCGGTTGATATGGATGCGGTCCGCGACCTCGAAGACATGTGGCATGTTGTGGGAGATGAGCACGATCGAGAGCCCCCGCTTCTTCACGTCGAGGATCAGCTCCAGCACGCGGCGGGACTCCTTGACGCCTAAGGCCGCGGTCGGCTCGTCCATGATCACGACCTTGGAGCCGAAAGCGGCGGCGCGCGCCACTGCCACGCCCTGGCGCTGGCCGCCGGACAAGGTTTCCACCGCCTGGCCGATGTTCTGGATCGTGAGCAAGCCGATCTCCGAGAGCTTGTCCCGGGACCGCTTCTCCATCTCGGCGTGATCGAGGGTGCGGAACAGCTTGCCGAGCAGCCCGGGCTTCCGGAGCTCGCGGCCGAGGAACATGTTGTCGGCAATCGAAAGCGCCGGCGAGAGCGCCAGATTCTGATAGACGGTCTCGATTCCGGCGAGGCGCGCTTCCATCGGCGAGCGGAACGCAACCCTTCTGCCCTCGAACTCGATCTCGCCGGCATCGGCGCTCATCGCGCCGGTGATCGCCTTGATCAGCGTGGACTTGCCGGCGCCGTTGTCGCCGATCACGCCGAGGATCTCGCCGGGATAGAGATCGAAGTCGCAGCGGTCGAGGGCGACCACGCGGCCGAAATGCTTGACCAGCTTCCTGGCGGTAAGGATGGGTTCACTCATGCCGACACCTTCCGGATCCACTGGTCGATGGCGACCGCGATGATGATCAGCGCGCCGACCGACAGGAAGGTCCATTGCGGGTCGGTACCGATCAGACGGAGGCCGAGGCCGAACACGCCGACGATCAAGGCGCCGAACATGGTGCCGACGATCGAACCGCGCCCGCCGAACAGCGAGGTGCCGCCGATCACCGCGGCGGTGATGGCGTCAATGTTGGCGGTCTGCCCGCCCAAGGGAGAGACCGAGCCGATGCGGCCGATTAGGGCCCAGCCGGCGATGGCGCAGATCAGCCCCGCCAGGGCGTAGACCGAGATCAGCTTGCGCTTCACGTTGATGCCGGAGAGACGGGCCGCTTCCGGATCGTCGCCGATCGCATAGACATGCCGGCCCCAGGCGGTGTGGTTCAGCACGTACCAGAGCAGGCCCGCGAGCAGGATCATCAAGAAGACCGCGAAGGTGAAGTTGGCCTGGCCGAACTCGATGCGTGCGCCAAGGAAGGTGAAGTCGACCGGGCCGACCTCGATTTTGTTGGCCAGGAAATGCAGCAGCGGCGCCTGGGTGTCGATGTCCTGGCTGCGAATGGTCTCGTTCGCAGCGTAAATGAAGTTGGCCGCGCTGTAGATCTGCCAGGTGCCGAGCGTCACGATGAAGGGCGGCAGCTTCACATAGGCGACCAGCAGGCCGTTGAAGGCGCCGCAGGCGAGGCCCAGCAGAAGTCCCGCCGTGAGGCCGAGGATGGGCGGGAAACCATAGTTGACGCTGAACTTGCCCATCACCACCGAGCAGAGGACCAGGATGGCACCGACCGAGAGATCGATGCCGGCGGTCAGGATCACCAGGGTCTGCGCCGCGCCGACGATGCCGACGATGGCGACCTGCTGCAGGATGAGCGTGAGCGCAAAGGGCGAAAAGAATTTCGAGCCGTTCGCGATCCCGAACAGCGCAACCGACAGGATCAGCACCAGCAGCGGGACGGAGGAAGGTTTGGAATGCAGGAAGTGCTGGACCCGCTCGATCGGCGAGCGTTCGCGCACGTCAAAGGAGGCGACCCTGGTATCGGCATTCGCCAGGGATTTCTCGAACTCCGCTTCGGCCATCATCCGCTCCCGGCAGGCAAGGCGGCGACGGCCCCCGGGATTGAACCCGGGGGCCGCGCACCGTCTTGAGAGTGACGTCTAGAGTGTCTTGCCGTTAAGCGAGACGGTCAACCCCAGCACTTCGCCAGGCCTTCCTTCGTGTCGATCGAAGGAACGCCGTCCACCGGCTTGTCGGTGATCAGGGTGACGCCGGTGTTGAAGAAATCGAGGCCCGGGGTCTTCTCCGGCTTCTTGCCGGATTCCGCGAAGGCCTTGATCGCTTCCATGCCCATCGAGGCCATCAGCAGCGGGTATTGCTGCGAGGTGGCGCCGATGACGCCGTCCGCGACGTTCTTCACGCCGGGGCAGCCGCCGTCCACCGAGACGATCAGCACGTCCTTCTCGCGGCCGACCGCCTTCAGCGCCTCATAGGCGCCGGCCGCAGCAGGCTCGTTGATGGTGTAGACGAGATTGACGCCCGGGTCCTTCTGCAGAAGGTTCTCCATCGCGCGGCGGCCGCCTTCCTCGTTGCCGTCGCTGAAGTCGTTGCCGACGATGCGCGGATCCTTCTCATCGGCGTTGCGATGGATATCGACCGTGTCGATGCCGAAGCCGGTCAGGAAGCCCTGGTCGCGCAGGACTTCCACGGTCGGCTGGGTGACGTTGATGTCCAGGAGCGCGATCTTCGCGTCCTTGGCCTTGTCGCCGAGGGTCTTCAGGGCCCATTCGCCGATCAGCTTGCCGGCCATGAAGTTGTCGGTGGCGAAGGTGGCGTCGGCGGCGTCGATCGGCTCCAGCGGCGTGTCGAGCGCGATCACCAGGATGCCGGCGTCGCGGGCCTGCTTCACCGAGGAGACGATCGCCTTGGTGTCGCTGGGCGTGATCAGGATGCCCTTGGCGCCGTCGGCGATGCAGCTCTCGATCGCCGCGACCTGGCTCTCGTTGTCGCCGTCCATCTTGCCGGCATAAGCCTTCAAGGTCATGCCGAGCTCGTCGGCCTTCTTCTGCGCGCCTTCCTTCATCTTGACGAAGAATGGATTGGAGTCCGTCTTGGTGATCAGGCAGGCGCCGATCTCCGCGGCCTGCGCCGAACCGGCGAAAGCAAAGCCGAGCACGGCCGCGCCCAGAGCCGACGAAAGCAAAGTCTTCTTCATCGTGGAAACTCCTCCCAAGGGTTAGGGCCGCTGTTGCCGCGACCTTGATTTGGCCGGAGGTCCGATGCCCCCAACACCCCACTATCAAAAGGCAGCGCGGCTTGAGCGTCAATATGTAAATTAACTTGATTAATTAAGAATTCTCCTTGAGCATCAAGGGCCAGCCAGACACCGTCGATCGGGTGCAACGCCGTGGGCGTGGATCCCCAAGTTTCGAACGCGCTCCGCTCAACCGCCCCGCGTCCCGGCCGCGGCTCGAAGCAGGCCGATCTGCGCCTGCACAACGAGCAGCTGATGCTCACCCTGCTGCGCCGGCACGGCGCGCTCGCCAAGGCGGAGCTGGCGCGCCTGACCGGCCTCTCCACGCAGACCGCCTCGGTCATCATGCGCAAGCTGGAGCAGGACGGATTGCTGGCGCGCGGCACGCCGATGCGCGGCCGGGTCGGCCAGCCGTCGATCCCGATGACCTTGGCCGCGGACGGGGTCTTCTCCTTCGGCTTGAAGATCGGCCGGCGCAGCGTCGAGCTGGTGCTGATGGATTTCGTCGGAAGGGTGCGCGGCACGCGGCGGCAGAACTATGCCTGGCCGCTGCCGGATGCGGTGCTGGAATTCGCCCGCCGCGAGATTGCGGCGCTCACCGCCGAGTTGCCGGCCCGGCTCCGGCCGCGGATCGCCGGGCTCGGCATCGCCTCGCCCTTCGAGCTGTGGAACTGGGCGCGCGAGCTGGGCGCGCCGCAGCAGCAGATGGATGCCTGGCACGACGCGGACCTCCGCGCCGCCTTGGAACGCGAGCTCCCCTTCCCCGTCTTCCTGGAGAATGACGCGACGGCGGCCTGCGTCGCCGAGGTGGTGTTCGGCCGCGGCAGCATGTTCAAGGACTTCTTCTATTTCTTCATCGGCTTCTTCATCGGCGGCGGCGTGGTGCTGAACGGCGCGGTCTTCACCGGCAGCGGCGGCAATGCCGGCGCGATCGGCTCAATGCCGGTGCCGGGCAAGGGAAAGACGCCGATCCAGCTGATCGACGCGGCTTCGATTCAGCTGCTGGAGAACCGGCTGAAGGCGGCGGGCATCGATCCCTCGCCGCTCTGGCTGCAGCCGGAAGACTGGGACGGCTTCGGCAAGCCGCTCGAGGGCTGGATCGCCGAGATCGCCGGGCCGCTGGCGCACGCGATCGCCGCCACCTGCTCGGTGGTCGATTTCCCGGCGGTGATCATCGACGGCGGCTTTCCGCCGGCGATCCGTCGCCGCATCGTCGCCCGCACCGCCAAGGCCATGGCCGGACTCGACCTCCAGGGCATCGCCCCGCCGGCCATCATCGAAGGCGAGGTCGGGCAGAATGCCCGGGCGATCGGCGGCGCTTGCCTGCCGCTGCTCAATCGCTACATCCTCGACCCGATGTCCTTTGCGAAGGTGACGACTTGATGCATGCAGCCTGGTGCGCGGCGGCGTTGCTGCTGGCCTTGGCCGGGGGCGCCCGGGCCGATACCGGCTGGGCCGAGACGACCTTCGTCTTCGCCACGGTCGAAGAAGCGGCCGCGGCCCTCGGCGCGGCCGACGCGTATACGGCCGCGATGACGCCGCTCGACCGCGCGATGCGGCTTAAGACCGACCGCGCCGTCTCCAGCGAAGACTATCGCCGCTTCGCCGCCGCGGCGGCGCGGGACTGGACCGCCGCCGAGCGCACGGCGCTGCGCGCCGACATCGCCGCACTGGTACCGGCCCTGGCCGCGCTCAAGGTGCCGGCGCCGCAGCGAATCCTGCTGATCAAGACCAGCGGCGCCGAGGAAGGCGATGCTGCCTATACAAGGGGCGACGCGGTGATGATCCCGGAAGTGATGGCCGACGGCGCCAGCGAGGATCTGCAATGGATCCTCGCCCATGAAGTCTTTCATGTCGTCTCGCGGCAGAATCCGGCGTTGCGCGAAGAGCTCTATGCGGCGATCGGCTTCGTCAAGGTCGATCCCTTTCCCCTGCCCGCCGACATCGCCGCGCAGCTGGTCACCAATCCGGATGCCCAGGGCAACGATCACCTGGTGCGCGTCAGCGTCGATGACGAGGAAGTCTGCGGCACGCCGATCCTGATGTTCACCAGCGACCGCTATGACCCGCAGCAGGGCGGCGACTTCTTCAACTACATGAAGGACCGCTTCCTGGTTTCGCGCGGCATCGCCGATCGCAAGGACGGCATGCCGGTCGATCTAAGGGTGGCGCCCAGCAACCGGGTGGTCGGGCTGGAGCGCCGCACCGGCGAGAACACGGTCTACAACATCCACCCCGAGGAGATCCTGGCCGAGAACTTCGCGTTGCTGGCGACCAAGCTCCGGAACCCGCCCTCGCCGGAGGTGCTGGACCGCATCCGCGCCGTCTTCGCCCATGCCGCCAATCCCAAAGCCAACCCGGCACCGGAACCGCCGCCGCCCTGCCCCTGATGGACCCACGGACGGGCTTGCCTGGCGGCACCGCCCTCGGCTACAGAGGACGCCCCATCACCGGAGGCTGACGATGCTGCGATTCCTGACCGCGACGGCGTTCATTCTCGTTTCCGTCCCTGCCGCCTCGCACCTGGCCTGGGCGGATGCCACCGGTGCCGGATTCTGCACCGTCATGCAGGAAGGCATCGCGGCCTGTGCCGACGAAATCGCCGCCACCAAGATCCGCCAGTGCCCGAAGGCGATCAAGGAGGTCAAAGCCTCCTACGACGCCACCAAGGACGAGCCCAGCAAGGCCCTGCGGGCGGAGCTGCAGAACGCCAATGCCATGTGGATGGCGATCGCGCAGCAGCCGGCCAAGGAAAAGCTGAAAGGCGCCACGGCCGCGATCGAGAAGAGCTGCGCCAAACTGAAGAAGCTCGACCAGTAGCCGCTACTTCTCTTCCTGTGCCGCGGGACTGACCGCGCCGGCGCTGCCGAGCGCGCGCTTCTTCTCGTTCGCCTTCATGTTGCGATAGCGGACCAGCTGCTGGTCGGCGATGACGCCGATCAGGATGACGCCACCCATCACCGCGAAGTTGAGCGAGCTCTCGATGCCGAGCAGGTTGACGAGATTCTGCAGCACCTGCAGCAGCACCGCGCCGAGCACGATGCCGAGCACCGAGCCCTCACCGCCGCGCAACGAACAGCCGCCCAGCACCGCGGCGGCGATGGCGTAGAGCTCATAGAAGTTGCCGTGCGAGGCCGGCGAGATCGACCGGGTGTACATGGCGAAATAGACCGTCGAGATTCCCGCCAGCAGGCCGGAGATCACATAGGCGGCGGCGATCACCTTCCTGGAATTGATGCCGGAATAGCGCGCCGCCTCCTCGTTCTTGCCGACCGCGAAGAGATAGCGGCCGAACACCGAGCGGTGCAGTACCACGCCCATGATGATGGCGACGATGATGAAGGCGACGAAGCTGTGCGGGACGCCGTAGGTGCGGCCCATGGTCATCCATTCGAGGCCGGGAAAGGTCTGGCCGAACTCGAAGCCGGCCGTGCCGTCGCCGGTATACCAGCGCGCGAGGCCACGATAGATCAACAGGCCGCAGAGGGTCACCACGAAGGGCTGGATCTTCATCTTGGTGACCAGGAAGGCGTGGATGCCGCCCAGCGCCACGCCGGCGACGATGGTGATCAGGAAGGCCAAAGGCCAGGGCACGCCCCAGAGACCGATCATGTCGATGAAGATGACGCCCAGCAGCGCGAAGATCGAGCCGACCGAGAGGTCGATGCCGCCGGTGATGATCACGAAGCCCTGGCCGATCGCGAACAGGCCGAACAGGCCGATCAGGTTCGCCGTGTTCGACAGGTTGATCGGCGAGATGAAGCGCGGATTGAGGATCGCCACGGTGGTGCCGACGATCAGGATCAGGAGCAGGAGGCCGAGGTCTTTCTTCAGCATGATCTCTGTCTCAATTCAGATGCTTGCCGACCGCCAACTGCAGCACGTTGTGCTCGCTGAACCGGTCGCGTTCCAGGAAACCGCTGATGGCACCCTCATGCATCACCGCCATGCGGTCGCTGACGCCGATCACCTCCTCCATGTCGGAGGAGATCATCAGCACCGCGACGCCGGCATCGGCGAGGTTGCGCATCAGTTGGTAGATTTCGCTCTTGGCGCCGACGTCGATGCCGCGGGTCGGCTCGTCGAAGATGATGACGCTGGGCTTCATCGACAGCCATTTCGCCAGCACGATCTTCTGCTGGTTGCCGCCCGAAAGCGTGCCGGCGCCGGTCCCGACGTCGAAGGCCTTGATGTTGAGGCGCCGCTTCTGCGCCTCCGCGTTCTTCTCTTCCGCCGCGTTGCTGATCAGCATCCCCGAGGCATAGCGTTTCAGGTCGGGCAGCGAGATGTTCTCGGTCAGCGAGAAATCGAGATGCAGGCCGGCCTGCTTGCGGTCCTCAGGCACCAGGAACAGGCCGCGGTCGATCGCATCGCGCGGCGCGTTGATCACGGCGGCCTGGCCGTTGAACTTCAGGCTGCCGCCGACCGGCCGGTCGATGCCGAAGACGGCGCGGGCCAGCTCGGTCCGCCCGGCGCCGACCAAGCCGGCCAGGCCCAGGATCTCGCCGCGCCGGAGGCTGAGGCTGACCGGGTGGTTGGGGAAGGTCGTGGTGCGGTAATCGACGATCTCCAGCGCCGGGTCGCCGGGCGCCACCTGCGGCGGGATGTAGAGCGACTTCAAGTCCCGGCCGATCATCAGCCGGATCATCGCCTCCGGCCGCGCCGCCTCGCGGTCGAGCGCACCGACCATGCGGCCGTCGCGCAGGACCACGACGCGATCGACGCAGGATTTCACCTCGTTCAGGCGATGCGAGATGAAGATGATGCTAACGCCGTCGGCGCGGAGATCGTTCATCACCGCGAGCAGGCGCTCGGTCTCGGACAGGGTCAGGCTCGAGGTCGGCTCGTCCATGATCACCAGCCGCGCATCCAGCGACAGCGCCTTGGCGATCTCCAGCAGCTGGCGCTGGGCCAGCGAAAGATCCGCGACCATCGTGTCCGGCGCAAAATCGACGCCGAGCTTCCTCAGCAGCGGCCAGACCTGCTCGTGCAGCTTCTTCTTGTCCAGCAGCTTCAGCGGCCCCCCGTAGAGCGGCTCCCGGCCGATGAAGACATTGCCGGCCACGTCGAGATTGTCGAAGAGATTGAGCTCCTGGTGCACGAAGGCGATGCCGCTCTTGATCGCCTCGTTCACGGTCAGCGCCGCGTGCTCGCGGCCGTCGACCTTGATCGTGCCGGCGCTGGGCGCGATCACGCCGCCCAGCACCTTCATCAAGGTGGACTTCCCCGCCCCGTTCTCGCCGATCAGGCCGACGATCTCGCCGCGCCCGACCGCAAGGCTGACGTCGCTCAGCGCGACCACGCCCGGATAGGTCTTGCTGATCCCGTTCAGCTCCAGAAACGGATCGGTCGGTTCACCCATGAATGCCCCGGTGGAGTCTCAGCCCTGGTCGGATGGAAGCAGAGAAGCGGCCTTATTGCAACGAAAGGGCCGGTGCCGTCGCCGGCACCGGCCCTCAAAGTCACTCGGTCAGGCTTACTTACGCACTGTTACTTGCCCTGTCGCTTCTTCAGCTCCGCCTCGAAGGCATCGACATTCGTCTTGTCAATGATCTTGGTCGGGACGATCAGCAGCTTGTTCTCCGGGATCCAGGACTTGTCGCCTTCCAGCGCCTTGGCGAGATACTTCATGCCCTGATAGCCCCACTCATACGGCTGCTGGACGACGGTGCCGATGATGGTGCCCTCGCGGACGCCGCCCAAGGTGGTCGGGTCTTCGTCGAAGCCGATCACCTGGATCTTGCCGAGTTGGCCGGCTTCCTTCAGCGCCTCATAGATCTTCGGCGTGTTGTACGAGTAGAAGCCGATCATGCAGTTGATGTCGGGATTTGCGGTCAGCGTGTCCTCGACATTGCGCTTGGCGCGGGTGAAGTCGATGTCGTCACCGCGGACGTCCACCAGCTCGACCTTCGAGCCGGCGATCACGTCCTTCACGCCCTGGATGCGCTCCTTGGCGTTATCGGCGCCGAGCAGGCCGACGAAGCCCATGCACTTGCCGCCGTCCGGGAGCGCCTTCAGCACCAACTCACCGGCCTGCTTGCCGGCGTCGGTGTTGGAGGAGCCGATATAGGCGATGCGGCTGGTCTGCGGCGCATCGGAATCGGTAGTCGCGAGCAGCACCTGCTGGCCGATGCGGTTCAGTGCCTCGCTTTCGGTCTTCGGATCGACCGCGCTGACCATGATGGCGGCGACGCCGGACGCGACCAGATCGTCCATCAGGCGGATCTGGATCGCGGCGGAGGACTGCTCCGGATATTTCAGCACCAGCTCGTAGTTAGGCAGCTCGGCCTGCGCGGCCTTCACGCCGGCTTCGGCGGCTTTCCAGAAATCGGACGCGCCGTTGACCACGAAGGCCAAGGTCTTCTTTTCTTCGGCATGCGCCGCGCCGGCGAAGGCGAGGCCCAACGCGAGGGCGACGGCGGTGGATGCGATACGCTTCATGTCGTGACTCCTCCCACAGAGTTTTTTGACCAGAGAGTTTGGAATGTGAAACGGTCGAGTTTCTTGCGACGTTGGATCGCTTGATCGCGGCTGGCGCCGCCAGCTTGCACTCCCCTGTTATTGCGTCCCGGTTGTTCGTTAGAACGCTTTTCTATTTGTCTTACTTAAATACAAATCCCCGGCGGAAGACAAGGCCGGTTGTGGCGCGCAAGCCTTGCCCGTGCATTGTGCATCCGCAAAAGAGACCGGGGCATCACGTGCGGGCGATCACGAACAAATTCGCGTTAACGCTGCATGCCCTCTATCGCGCTGAAAGGCGGGAGAATCAGCGGTTGAGCGCCGCAGGGCCGCTGACGTAGCGGCTGCCCTTCAAAAAAAATCGGAGCGGCCGCTGGGCATCCTTGGTGAGGCCGATGCGGGTGCTCACTCCGATCTTTGCGGGCGAAGTGCTGTCCATCTTGGCCTCCACCCCGAGCCACAGCCGGGGGTCCCGGGTGAGGTCGAGGCCGTCCAGCCGCCGATCGATCAGCAGGGCTTGCGCGATGCGTCCGGGCCCGCGCAACAGGTCGCGGGACTTCTCGGTGCCGCGATGGCGCGCCATCGTCTCCGTCCCGAGCATCGGTTCGAGCGCCCGGATCAGCACGCCGGATCCGACACCTTCCGCTTCGCTGGAGACGTTCAGCATCCAGGCCGTCCCATAGGCGAGATAGACATAGGCGTGGCCATGGCGGAGGAAGAGCGAGCGGTTGCGCGGGGTCATCCCATTGAAGGCGTGGCAGGCGGCATCGCCCTGGATATAGGCCTCGGTCTCGATGATTCGCCCCGCGAGCATGCCCGCTTCCGCCAGGTCGCGCACCACGACCTTGCCGATCAGGAAACGCGCCAGCGCCACGGTATCGCGGGGCAGCTGGCTGCGCGTGAGACGCCTGAGGTCGTAGGGGCCGATCTTCATCGCTTGGTCACAGACCTTCCCGGGGGGCGCGGAGGTAGCACGGCAACACGCGGCGCGGCAATCCGCCGCCCACCCGAAATCCGCATTGAAACCCGGACTCCGCCGCTCTATCTCATTGTGCAGCGCAGCATCAGACTGCGCTTCTGGGAGGAAGAGCCGCCAAACCAACGGAGGTCTTCCTATGTGGCCCTATAATGAAGATGAAGCCGGCTGGCTGAAGCCGCGGGAACGCGCCGAACCGGCACGCCGCGTCTCAGCCAATGACAACGATTCCGCCCGACACGCCGCCTTGCGCAAATCCCCCGCCGGCGGGTTAGGCGTGCCGGACCCGACTCTCCACGGGAAAAGCTGAGGGAACATCGCCGCCGACGCCGGGGTTGACCTGGAGACTTCCACAATTCCGGCAGAGGAGATCCCCATGGATAAGCGGGAGGATCGCATCCGCGCCAAGGCACACCAACTCTGGGAAGAAGCGGGCCGACCCGAGGGCGAAGCGGACGAGCATTGGATGAAAGCGGCACGCTTGATCGACGCGGACCAGCACAAGACCAAGAAGAACAAGAAAGGCCCCGGCGTCGATATTGCGCCCGCCAGCGAAGGCAACAGCCTCGGCGACATCCGCCCCACCGGTCCGGTTGGGAACTAGAGTGATGCGCCAAGCCACTCAACGCAGTGAAACCCGCGCCGACCCGCGTGCGCTTCAGCGCTGGCTGATCGAGCCCAATGCCGCCGCCGATGATCCGTGGTGGCAAGGCCGTGATATCTGGCAGCTGGTGGTCGCGGCACCGAGTGCCGCCTTCGCCCGCCTGGAGGCGGAGCGCTGGGCGCTACGCCAGCACCGTTTCGTTCCGGTCGGCAATGAAAGCCCCAGCATGAATGCCGGCTTCATCGACGAGAAGCTCTACTTCGCCAAGCCGCTGGCCGACGAAACCGGCCCGCGGCTCGACGAGTTCGACGCGTCGACCGTGATGGTCCTGGCCGGGCCGATGCCGTCGCGCGCCAGCGCCTGAGCGTCATTGCGCGGTCGCCATCAGGCGACTCACGTTTGCTCCGAATCCCGCCGACTTCTTCCGGCACGGGGAACGCGCCGAGCGAAGCGGTGTTGGATCCTCCTGGACGGTCAAGTCCGATTGGACGCGACGGACTCCCCTCCGGCGCGCGGCGGTCCCCAGCCAATGACCGTCTCCTGGTGCAAGCCGGGAGCCGTAGTACGGCATCCCCTGCCCGATCTGCGGCATGTCACATGGTCTCGACCTGGCCCCTCCGCTTCCCCGGCGGAGGGGCTGTTTCTTGTCCCTTACGGTGCGCTCTCGCCGGTCACCGCACGGCCGGGAAGTATGGGCGCGGCGGCGAGACCGATCGCCCCGGAGACCAGGCTGCTCAACCCGAAGCAGATCGAGGCGGCGACGATGTTCTCGGCATCGGCGCCGACCAAGGCGAAACCGGTCACCAGGGCACCCTCCCGGACACCCCAGCCGCCGAGCGACACCGGAAGAGCGGCGATCAGCAAAGCGGAAGGCACGATCAGCAAGGCCGAAACGAAATCGACCGAGCCGTGCAGCATGCGCGCTGCGGACCAGAAGGTCAGCACCGAGGTCAGGTGAACCAGCAGGCCGGAGCCGACCAGCAGCGGCATCGCCCGCCGATCGACGGCAACCCGCCGGATCTCCATCAGCAGCTTGGCCAGGCCCTGGCCAAATGCCGGGATGCGCGCAATCAGTGGCCCGGTCTGCAACCCGACGACGAAGGCCAGCAGGCCGCCGAAGCCGAGCGCCGCGACCACCGCGAGCGCCGGCCCGCTGCTGACCATCGCCGCGAAGAACGGCACCGAGAGCGCGATCAGCACCAGCAGCGCGACCAGGCCGATCACGCGGTCGACCAGCACGGTCTTGGCGATGGTGATCAGCGACGCCGAGCCGGCCAAGGCGAGCGTCCGCACCAGGTCGGTGCCGAGGAACGACGGCAGGATCGGCGCGACCGCCTCACCCAGCCCGAACACCAGGCTGAGCCGCCGCAGCCCCAGCCGCAGCCCGTAGAACCGCAGCATCACGTAATCCCAGCGCCAGACCACCAGCGCCAGATGCACGACCAGGGTGAGGAAGCCGAAGCCGATCCAGACCGGATCCGCGGCGGAAAACTGCTTCAGCAGCTCCTCGAAATCGACCGCGCGCAGCACCAGCCAGAAAGCCACGATCGAAACCAGCAACTTCGCGGCCGCCAGCAGGATGGTCATGCGGCGATCCTTCGGCCGGCTGGTGGATTCCGCTGTCATGCCTCGATCGCTGCGCCGTGATGGAGTGTTTCGGTATGCGGCGGGAGACTATCCACCAAGGCGGCAAGATACAATCGACTTGGACAGATCGGGAACGGGAGGGACCCGCCGCAGGGAGCCCTTAGACCGGCTCCGCTGTTCTACCCCAAGCGAAACTTTCGGAGCCGCTCAATGAAGACCACGCTCTATTCCGTCATCACGGCACTGGCCGCATTCGGGCTGCTGGTTGGGGCGGTGCTGCTCTACATTGCCGCCCGCATCGCCCTGGCGGCGGTCTTGTTCATGCTGTTTGCCGGGATCGTGGTCTGGGCCGTGGTTCGACACTTCCGCGCCGCGCCGGAATGAACCGTCAGCGCTTCAACAAGTCCTCGCGCGACAGCAAGGTCACGCTGTCGTCGACCTGGCGTTCGCCGCGCTGGATCGCGGCGTTGACCTCGATCTCAAGCCGGGTGCGCAGGAAGGAGCCGAGCCGGGTCTTCCGCGCCGGGGCGCTGGCATCGAGATGCGAGATCGGCAGCTTCGCGCTGCGCAGGATCGTGATCGAGCCGACGGTGCGGTTGCCCTGAATCTTCACCCGGAACACGCCGAGACGCTCGTCCCAGACTGCATTATCCGCGACCGAGATGATGCCCCGGTCAAATTCGCTGCTATCGATATCGTTACGCGTCATGGTCCGACTCTGATCTGCTCTCTGCCTTCGTTGCCTCCCCCACGGATGCCGCCAACGGCGTTGCTCGCATGGACGCAAACCTGCGCATCCGGGTTCGACGGGTCAATCGCAGCGCAACCATGCGGGTGTGTGGAGCGCGCGCGCGGCGCGTAGACTCCTGCGCCCAATGCAGCCGCGGTGATCGATGTCACTCCGGCATCGCGCGCTGCACGGGACCGGGTGGCCCATCCGGCTGCGCCGCGCTGGCCTTGTTCGCGCCGACGGGCTTCCTGTAGGGTGAGCTACCGAGAGTTGGGTCCAGTGGGGGAATCACAATGTTTGCACGAGGTTACGCCGGCCGGTCCGCCGCTCGTCGCCGCTTGGGCCAAGCGATAGGGCGCTTCGGGGGCGCAACACTGCTCGCAATCCTGGGAATTTTTGCCGGGTCAATGCGCGGCGAGGCTGCGACGATCAGCACCTACTCCTTCTTCCAGGACGGCTACGCCGACCCGGGCAATTTTGTCGGGACCGCGACCGTTCAGGGCAGCTTCACCGGATCGGTCGAGCCGAGTGGCATTATGAACTCAGCCGGACTGACGGCCTTCCAACTGACGCTGACACTCAACCAGCCGAACGGTTCGTTCCAACTCCACAGCAGCGGCATGCCGTCGTTCTTTTCCTTCGATACTTTGAGCAGCCCCAATCCATCCGGCGGCAACAGCACGTTTGCGCTGGCCGTTGCCCTCGCCAACTCGTCGAACACTCTGTGCATCGGCGTTGCGACGCCGTTCATCTGCGGCCGCACCGCCAATGGCGGGTTCACCGTCTATGGTCTGACGACCATGAACTTCGCCCAGCTGACCCTGGTCCCGCCGACCGTCACGCCGATCCCGGCGCCGGTGCTGCTGTTTGCG
Organism: Dongia sp.; assembly: GCF_041905885.1. NCBI lineage: Bacteria > Pseudomonadati > Pseudomonadota > Alphaproteobacteria > Rhodospirillales > Dongiaceae > Dongia > Dongia sp. The sequence continues at coordinate 15,830 of NZ_JAYRKD010000023.1, forward strand.
ACGGCTTTGGCCGGGCTCGGCCTGCTGGGCGCAAGGGCACGGCGCCTGCCTCGCGCCGCCTGACGTCTCTGCTACTTCGCCCGGCCCCAGCCGCCACCGCCGGCGGAGCGCAGGACCAGGCGATCGCCCTTGTCGACCCGGATCGCCACGAACTTGCTTGGGATCGGCTTCGGACCCGTGCCGTTGGTTTCAAGCGTCGCCCGGCCGGGCGCGCCGGGATCGCCGCCGGCGAGGCCCCATGGCGCCGTCTCGGCGCGGGTCTGCTGCAGATAGCCGGAGAGCGAGAGGCCGTCGCAGAGCATTTCGTATTCCCGCTCGATGGCGGCACCGCCGCGATGCGCGCCGCCGCCCCCTGAATCGGGGATCAGCGTGGTGCGCGTGACCCGCACCGGCGAGGTCAACTCCATCACCTCCGCGGAAAGCAGCGCGCAATTGCCGCCATGGGTATCGACCGCATCCAGGCCGGGGCCCGACTGCGACGCGCCCATGCCGCCGCCGATGATGTCGCAGGTGACGAAATAGGGCGCCTGGCCGTCGGCGGCCGCCACTGCGGGGCGCGTATCCAGCCCGCCGACGACGAAGGTCGGAAAGGAGATCTGGGTGCCGGCGATCGACTTCTCCGGTGCAATCTCGGCCAGTGCCTTCAGCACGACATCGGCGACCGCCTGTTGAGTCAGGTGCCGCACCGACACCGCCGCCGGGGCACGCGGGTTGAGGATCGAGCCCTCCGGCACCGAGATCGAAAGCGAGCGGTTGAAGCCCTCATTCTGGGGCAGGTCCGGCGTGAACACGACCTTCACGGCATAGCAGACCATCGAGATCGTGCTGGCGATCGGGTTGTTGAGGCCGTTCTGGCGCTGCGCGCTGGTGCCGGCGAAATCGAGCGCGATGCGGCCGTTGCGGATCGCGACGCCGACCTTGAGCTGCATCGGCTCGTCGGACGCAGCGTCGTCTTCCATCAGCACCATGGCCTCGGCTCGTGCCCCTTCATGGGCGAGCAGCACGCGGGTGAGCACGGTCTCGGCGTAGTCGGCGATCGCGCCGCAGCGCGCCGCAAATCCCGGAATGCCGTATTTCCCGACCAGCCGGACGACGGACCGGGCGCCGACGTTGCAGGCAGCCATCTGCGCGTCGAGGTCGCCGAGCGAGGCGTGCGGATCGCGCACGTTGCGCGCAAAGATCTTGAAGAAAGTCTCGTTCCGCCTGCCCTGGTCGATCGCCTTCAGCGGCGGAATGAGCAGCCCTTCTTCGTAGATCTCCACGGCGGTCGCGGATTCGGTGCCCGGCACCCGCCCGCCGACATCGATGTGATGGGCGATCGAAGACGCGATCGCGACCAGCGCCCCATCGGCGAAGACCGGGGCAAACATCACGATGTCGGGGGTATGCGTGCAGCCGGCATAGGGGTCGTTGCAGATGACGACGTCGCCCGCGCGCCAGTCGGAGAGCGGGATCGCCTTCACCGTCTTGCGGAACGCCATCGGCATGATGCCGAGCTGCGCCGGGATGGTCGGCGCCTGCGCCACCATGTTGCCGTCGGGATCAAGGATGCCGCAGGCATAGTCGATCATGTCCCAGATGATCGGCGAGAAAGCCGAGCGCCGCAGCACCGCGGACATCTCCTCGGCCGCGGCGATGATCTCGTGCTGGAAGACGTCGCGATCGATATCCGAAAGCCGTTCGGTCATCACTTCTTCTCCGTCACGATGAGGGCGCCGCGGGCGGCGACCCGCGCCACCTGCCCCGCCAGCAGCACGGTGGTGCTGTCGCGCTGCACGATGATCGCCGGTCCTTCCTGGCTGCCCTTCGCATTCACCGCGGCGCGGTGCACGACGGGAACCTCCACGGCCGCGGGCGAATCCAGGAACAGCACGGCGCGCCGGCGCTCGGCCGCGGCAGCGGCGTCTTCGCCCGCGACTTCGGGCGGGCGGACCTGGCCCATCTCGCCCAGCATCTCGGCACGCAGGTTGACGATCTCGACCGCGCGGCCGCGGTCGCTGTGTCCGAAGGTCGCATGGTGGCGGTCGTGAAACAGGCCGGCGATGGCGACGGGATCGAACGCATCGAGCAGCGCCTGCGGCACCTCGACGGCGAGCTCGTGAAACTGCCCGCGATAGCGCAGGTCGAGCAGGATGGTGAAGCGGCGGCGCTCAGGGGGAACGCCGTCCGCCTGCAGCTCGGCTTCGAGCGCGTCGTGCAGCGATGCCAAGGCGGCGGCCAGCGCCTTGCGATCGACCTGGTCGAGCAGGGCACGGAACGCGCGCTGATCGACATGCCGGATGTCGGTGGCGAGCAGGCCTTCGGCCGCGAACACGCCGGGATATTGCGGCACCACCACGCCCCGCATGCCGAGCTCGCGCGCCAGCATGCCGCCGTAGAGCGGCCCGGCGCCGCCGAAGGCGACCAGATGGAAGTCGCGGAGATCGAGGCCGCGGCTCGAGGTGACCGCGCGAAAGGCCTGGGCCAGCTGGGCATTGGCGACACGGATGATGCCCTGCGCCGCCGCCTCGATCGAGATGCCGAGCGGCTCGGCCACCTGCCGGCCGATCGCCGCGCGCGCCAAGTCGACGTCGAGCCGGATCTCGCCGCCGAGATAGTCCTCGGCGCCGAGCCAGCCCAGCACCAGCGCCGCATCGGTGACGGTGGGCTCGGTGCCGCCGCGACCGGTGCAGGCCGGGCCCGGCACAGCGCCGGCCGACAAAGGTCCCACCCGCAGCGCTCCGCCGATATCGACCCAGGCGATCGAGCCGCCGCCGTTGGACAAGGTCTCCACGTCGATCGCCGGCAGGCGGATCGGCTGGCCGTCGATAACGCCGGCGGTGCGCCGGCCCGGCTGCCCGGCGGAGATGATGGCATGATCGGCCGAGGTGCCGCCAACATCGAGCGTGATCGCCTGCCCGATATCGAGATCGGCGCAGAGTCGCGTCGCGGCCATGACGCCGCCGGCAAGGCCCGAGGTCAGCATGTGCCCCGGACTCTGCCGGGCTGCACGCGAGGTCGCCACGCCGCCGTCCGATCGCATCAGCCGGAGACTGCCGCGGAAGGTCTCGCCGTCAAGGCGGGTCTCGAGGTCGTCGAGATAGCGTCCGACGATCGGCCCGAGATAGGCGGTGATCGCCGTGGTGCTGGCGCGCTGCCATTCCTCCTGCTGGGGATTGACCTCGTGCGACACATAGACCGGGCAACCGGGCAAGGCCGCGCGGATCGCCTGCGCCAGCCTAGCCTCATGCGCGCCGTTCAGGAAGGAGAACATCAGCGAGATCGCGACCGCATCGGCGCCGAGCGCACGAATCCGGTCGACGGCCGCGGCAACGGCGGCATCGTCCAGGGGGCGCACGATCCCGCCCTGGGCATCGACGCGTTCATCCACCTCGACGACCATGCCGCGATCGACCAGCGGGGCCGGTTTCGTCTGAAACAGCGCATAGGTCTGCGGCCGGACCTGGTTGCCGATATGGAGCACGTCGGCAAAGCCCTGGGTCGTGACCAGGGCGACGCGCGCGCCGCTGCGCATCAGGAAGGCGTTGGTCGCCACGGTGAAGCCGTGCACGAAGAGATCGATGTCGGCGATGCGCGCCGCGCTCCGGCCGGTGATCCGCGCCAGGCCGTCAACGATGCTGCCCGCGGTACCGCGGGCGCCCGAGGACACCTTGTCCACCAGAACCAGATTGCGCGCGGAATCGACGAGGATCAGGTCCGTAAAGGTGCCGCCGACATCGGCTGCGACTGCCAACACGCTTCAATCCCCCAACGACGGCTTGCTCTGGTCACGCCCCATACATGATTGCAGATCCGATGACGCCGCTCAAACCCTAGCTTGGTCGCTTTGCGGCGCCGGCATAGAGGATCCGGGTCGTATCGTCGTAGCTCTTGGCGTGGAACGCGACGGCATCCGGGTGGAAATCGGCCGCCGGCACCGGCTCCGGATCGAAATGCCCGAAGCTGTCCTCGCCGCGCACCAGCATCGCGGTGTCGCGGATGCCGCTGGTCTGGCGCACATAGGTCGGCAGGTAGCGGATCGCAAAGCCGATGCGGCGATGATCGGCGCGGTTCGGCTCCGAACCGTGGATCAGGCGCACGTGATGCAGCGACATCTGGCCCGGCTGCAGCACGGCATCGACCGCATCACGCTCATCGACCTTGACCTGGATCTCCTGGCCGCGGCTCAGCATGTTGTCGGCGGCGAAGGTATCGCCATGCGGCAGCTGGTCCCGGAGATGGCTGCCGGGCACGACACGCAGGCAGCCGCTTTGGACGGTGCTCGGGGTAAAAGCAACCCAGGCGGTGACGATGTCGGGCCTGGAGAGTCCCCAATAAGTGGAGTCCTGGTGCCAGGTGACGCGCATGCCGTCATCCGGACTCTTGCTGAAGAAGTCCGAGGCCCAGCAGAGCAGGTTCGGCCCCAGCAGGCTCTCGACCTGGTCGAGGATGACCGGATGGCGCACCAGGTCGGCGAGCCAGGTCAGCAGCAGATGCGGCTTGTGGTTGGTTCGCTTGGAGAGGCGGCCGCCCTCCTTCTTCTCCAAGGCCTCGAATTTCTCCAGCATGTCTCCAGCCGCGGCCGCGCTGATCGCCGGGCGTGGGTAAAGCACGCCGTTGCGCTGGTATTCGGCGATCTCCGCCGCGGTCAGGCCGAACCGCTTCTGCGCATCATCGGGCATGGGAACTCCTCTCAGTGAGCGCGCCGGGTTCGGGCCGGAAGGCCCGCAGCCGGATCCAGGCGGATATCTTCCGGCCAGGCTCGAGCGTGAGCAAGCGCGCACCGCGACGATTCGTGTCGAGCAGGCCGTTGCCGGGCCAGGTCGTGTTGGGCTCGATGCCGATCAGCCGCGTCTTGCCCGCCCAGGGCTGCTCTTGCGTCCCCTCGAGCTCGATCCAGAGCCAGGCGCAGGGAAAGACGGCACCATCCCAGGCAAGTTCGACGGCGATCGAGTCATCCAGGCGCCGGATCGCAGCCCAGGGCGTCTCGAAGTCCAGCAGATAGGCCATGGCCGCCATCGGCCCACCGGGCCGGTCGAGGCGAACCGGGCCGGCCTTGCCCGGGACCTCGGGCCAGCTTGCGGTGACGCCGGGCTGCAGGGGATTGCGCGGCGGATCGAAGCGGTCATCGACCACGACGCGCCGCGCCGCGGTGGCGATCTCGAAGGGCGCCGCCAGGAGATCGGAGCCGAAGGTCGGATGGTGGCCCCAGATCACCGAGGCCGAGCGCGCGCCGTGCGAAGTGACGCTCTCGCGGATCGTGACGGTCTCGCCTTCGACGGTGAAGAGCCGCTCCATCTCGACCGGCACGGTCTCGAAGCGGCGGAGCAGGCGGAGATGTTCCGGAGTCTGCTCGGCGGTCCAGGTCGCCAGCGAGGCTTCACCGTGGAAGCCGTGGAACACGCCGTCGAAGCTGCAGGCGTCGCCGCCGTTGGGGAAGAGCAGCGGCCAGCCGCCGGAATAATAGGCCAGCCAGGCATTCTCATCGGGCGCCGCGATCGTCGCGGCCGGGCCGGGCCGTGGGTGCCAGGGCACGCTGCCGAGCACCGACAGGCCCTGCGCCTTGTGGATGATCGAGGTGATGGTGCCGCCGAGAAGCGGATCGACGGTGACGCTGAGATCCGCGGTCTCGAGCCGAATCGGCCCGGTCATTTGATCGCGCCCGCCATCAGGCCACGGATGAAATACTTCTGGAAGGCGATGTAGAGGATGATCATCGGCGCGCTGCCGATCGCCATGCCGGCCATGACCAGCGGGATCTGGTTTTCGTAACGGCCCTGGAACACGCTGATACCGGCCATCAGGGTGCGCTTGGCATCGTCCTGCAGGAAGATGATGGCGATCAGCAGGTCGTTCCAGACATAGAGCGCGTTCACCACCAGGAGGGTCAGCAGCGCCGGCAGCGACAGCGGCAGCACGATCCGCCAGAGGATCAGGAAATCCCCCGCCCCGTCCATCCGCGCCGCCTCGAACAGCTCCTTCGGCAGGGTGCGGAAGAAGGTGGTCAAGAGATAGACCGAGAAGGGCGTGATCAGGCCGGCATAGATCAGGATGGCGCCTTCATAGGTGCTGATCAGGCCGATCCTTGAATAGAGCACGAAGAGCGGCACGATCATCACCACCGGCGGGATCGCCATCAGCGCCACCGAGATCGAGAACAGCAGGTTGCGGCCCTTGAACTGCATCCGCGCGATCGCATAGGCGCCGAGGCAGGATACCACCGAGCTCAAGATGACCGACCCGCCGGCCAGGATCGCGCTGTTCAGCATCCAGCGGAAGAACGGGCTGTCGAACAGCACCACGTTGAAATGATCGAAGACCAGGGCCTGCGGGAACCCGACCTTGTTGAAGGTGTATTCCTCGTCGCTCTTCAGCGCCGTCATGATCATGAAGATGGTCGGCACCAAAGCGATGAACACGGCGATCAGCAGTACCGCCTGCTTCAGCAGCGTGTCGAAGCCGATTAGCGCAGGCGGGGGCGGCGCGGCGGGTTTCGCGGCTTGCGTCGTCATGCCACCTCCTCCTCGTTGGCGCGGCGGCGCACCGCGAAGAGCGGCACGATCAGCAGCAGCGAGACCAGGAACAGCAGCACCGAGACCGCGGAGGCGATGCCGGGCAGGTTCTGCCGCACCACCGCGCCGAAGATGTAGAGCTCGACCACCATGGTCGAGGTGCCGGGGCCGCCGCGGCCGCCGCCCATGATGTAGACATAGGCGAAGACCGAGGAGAGCATGGTGATCACGCTGACCACGGCGTAGAACTCGATCACCACCCGCATCTGCGGCAGGATGATATAGCGCACCCGTTGCCACCAGTTGGCGCCGTCGAGCCGCGACGCCTCGAGCAGCGATTCATCGAGGTTGAGCAGCCGCGCCAGGAACAGCACGATGCCGAGCGCCGCCTCGCGCCAGATGATCAGCAGCATCACGGTCCAGAGCGCGTAGTCCGAGGAGCCGATCCAATCCAGCGCCATGAAATCCGCTCCGAGCCAGCGCAGGGCCTCGTTCACCGGCCCATTGAACTGGAACATCTTCTTCATGATCGCGGCGATGATCGGCACCGCCAGGATGTAGGGCACGAAGATCACGATCCGGTAGAGCTTCCAGCCCTTCAGCCGGTCATAGAGCAGGATCGCGATCAGCAGCGACCAGGCGATCATGATCGGGATCGCGATCAGCAGCAGCAGGTTGTGCCGCACCGCTTCCCAGAACAGGTCCTGGCCGAAGATGAGTTGGTAGTTCCGCAGACCGATCCACGGCCCGTCGATGCCGCGGATCTGCTTGAACGAGTACTCGAAGATCTGCACCAGCGGATAGCCGAAGACGAAGAGCAGCAGGGCCAGCAACGGCGCGATGTAGAGATAGGGCTTCAGGCGCGAGGTCTGGTGCATGTCACTCTTTGATCATCGCCAGACACAAAATCGGCTTACCTTCAGAATCGTCATGGTCCGCGAAGGCGGACCATCCACGAGTTTGCATTCGTCACTCCATAGAAACTCGTGGATCCTCCGCCTTCGCGGAGGATGACGAGAGTGAGAGAGCGGAGTTGAGAGGACTTCGACTCCGCTCCCTCACATGCAGCTTACCCGAGATCCTTCGCCCACTTCTTGTAGTGGTCGACCATGTCCGGGTTGAAGTCGCGCCATTCCTTGGCGACCTTGGCCGCAAGCGCACCGGCTTCGGCGCCGGTGATCTTGCCGGCGACCACCTGCTGGCCGGCAGGCAACAGCGCCTGCTCGTACCACTGGCCCGGCACCACGTTGGCGACATAGGGGATGTTCTCGCCCTGGCCCCAGCGCTTCCACATCGAGACCACCGACGGATCGGTGATGACCGAGGTGTCGAAGGTGCTGTTGGAGGGCAGCCATCCGGTCTTCTCATGCAGCAGGGCCAACTGCTCGGGCGCCTGCATGAACTCGAGGAAAGCGGCGGCCGCCTTCGGATCCTTCGCATCCTTGGAGATGCCGATGCCCTGGGCATCGAAGATCGGCTTGCCCGCCAGCTTGCTCTTGCCGAAGACCGGCATGACCATCGCGCCGATCTTGCCGTTGGTCGTCTTGCTGTCGGCTGGCATGCGCGAGCCGATCGATTCGCCCATCGCCACCTTGCCGGTAACGATCAAGTCGATGCCCGGATAGAGCTCGGTGGACGACATCGCCTTGTTGAGGAAGCCGGCTTTCTGGAGCTCCTCCAGCTTCACCCAGGGCGCGTGATAGGCGGGATCTTCGAAGCTGCGCTCGCCGGTGAAGAGCTCGACCGCCTGGCCGGGCGAGTCCACGCATTGCGCGAGGCCGTGGCCGAAAAACCATTCGCCCCAATAGCCGTCCTGGATGCCGCCGCCGACCGGCTCGATGCCGGCCGATTTCAGCGCTTCGCAGGCTGCGAGGAAAGCATCCCAGGTCTCCGGCGCCTTTTCCGGATCGAGCTTCGCCTTCTCGAACAGGTCCTTGTTGTAGATCCAGATCATCGGCAGCGGATACCACCCGAGCCGGTAGGTATGGCCGTCGTAGTTGCTGAGCAGGGTCGGCTGCGACGCCTTGATCACGTCGTCCTTCACCAGGCCGTCGAGATTGGCGAGATAGCCGAGCCAGACACTCTCCATGTGATAGATGCCGTTCCAGAGGAACTGGATGTCCGGCGCGTTGCCGGCCGCCGCCGCGGTCTGGAACTGCGAGATCACCACCGCGGTGTCCTGCAGCATCGGCTTCACCGTCGCGGCGGTGTAGCGCTTCACCACTTCATCGACATAGCCCTGCAGGCCGGGCAGCTCCTGCTCGCCCCACCACCACATGGTCATCTCCTCGGCGGCGCGGGCGCGCCAGGCCGGGAACGCGCTGCCGGCGAGAGCGCCGGCACCGAGCGCCGCGGAAGCCTGCATCAGCCGGCGGCGCGAAAGTTCGGTCGTCTTGGTCATGGTTCGTGCCTTCCTGTTGGTTCTTGTTTCAAAACGTGGTCATCAGCCCGCCATCGATCACCAGCAGCTGGCCGGTCATGTAGCGGCAATAAGAAGAGGCGAGGAAGATCACCGTGCCGGAGACATCCTCGGGGAAGCCGGTGCGGCGCAGCGGGATCTTGCCGCGCTTCACATACCACTCGATGAAATCGGGTGTTTCCGTCTCGTCGACGCCGTTGACGAAGGACATCGGCGTGCGCATGAAGCCCGGCGCCACCGCGTTGACCAGGATGTTGTGCGGCCCAAGCTCGACCGCCATCGACTGGGTATAGGCGATGATCGCACCCTTGGCCGCGTTGTAGGAACCGACCTCGCCCGAGGAGGCGAAGCCCTGGATCGAGGCGACGCTGATGATCCGCCCCTGCTTCTTCGCCACCATATGCGGCGCGACCAGCTTCGAACCCATGAAGACGGATTCGAGGTTGATCGCGATGGTGCGCCGCCAGTTCTCCAGCGTGTCGTTGAGGATGGTCAGCGACGGCGGGTTGATCGCCGCGTTGTTGACCAGCACGTCGATCTTGCCCTGCTTGGCGGCGACATCGGCCACCACCTTGCCGTAGGTCTCGTAATCGGTGATGTCGAGCCGGTAGGCCATCGCCTTGTGGCCGGACGCGGTGATTTCCGCCGCGGTCTTATCCAAGGTATCGGCGTTGCGCTCGAGCAGCGCCACGTTCGCACCCTCGGCCGCCATCTCGAGCGCGATCGAACGCCCGAGCCCCTGCCCGGCGCCGGTGACGATGCAAACCTGATCCTGCAGCAACGCCATTATGCCTCGACCTGTTCGATGCCGTTTTCCGGCATTCTGGAACTTGTTCTGAGATGATGGACAATACTATGCTGCCGGTGAAATCGGCGGTCAAGCCGTGCGGAATCAGGGAGATAGGAACGATGACGGCGCCGCGGAATCTGTCGACCCTCACCAATCTCGGCCATGCCCTCGACCATCCGGAGGCAGTCGCCTGGGGACCCGACGGCCGGGTCTATGCCGGCGGCGAGGCCGGGCAGCTCTATCGCATGGGCCTCGATGACTCGATCTGCGAGCAGATCGCCAAGGTCGAAGGCGGATTCCTTCTGGGACTCGCGCATGACGCCGACGGCAACACCTACGCCTGCAACGACCGCGGCCCCTGCGTGAACCGCATCACGCCGCAAGGCGCCGTCTCGGTCTACTGCAACGGCAATGCCGAACAGCGGATGCGGGTGCCGAACTATCCGGTGTTCGACGATGCCGGCAATCTCTACGTCTCGGATTCCGGCGAATGGGGCAAGCAGAACGGCTGGATCTGGAAGATCGCCCCCGGCGGACAGGCCGAGATCTGGGACCGAAGCGCCAACGGCTTCACCAACGGCATGTGCCTCGCGGCCGACGGCAAGGCGCTCTACGTCGTCGAATCCTCTCCGCCGCTGATCTCCAAGGTCGAGATCAAGGCGGATGGCTCGGCCGGCAAGCGCGAGGTCGTGGTCGAGCTGCCGCGCACCGTGCCGGACGGGGTCGCTTTCGACCGGAACGGCGACCTCTACATCTCGCTCTACAATCCCAACATCATCTACCGCTACAGCGCGAAGGGCGAGCTCATCACCCTCTACGACGACTGGGAGCAGCTGATGCTGGTGGCGCCGACCAACATCGCCTTTGGCGGAACGGACATGAGGACCTTGATCATCGCGAGCTTGTGCGGCTGGTCGGTGCACACCGCGCCAATGGAGGTGGCGGGGGTGAAGCTGCGGTATCCGAAGGTCGGATAGACACCTCTCCGGTGATTCCATTTTGAACTGCGTCACCCCAAGGCTTGGCCTTGGGGTCCACGAGTTTGATTCTGCCGAACCAACGATGCTGCATGAAACTCGTGGATGCCAAGGCCAAGCCTTGGCATGACGGCGGAGTTTGAAGGGAGATCGAGACACGCCAGCCTAAAACGTCGCCGAGGCGCCGCCATCGACCATCAGGATCTGGCCGGTGACGTAGCGCGCGTCGTCGGAGCAGAGGAAGAAGGCCGGTCCCGCCATGTCGTCGGGATTGCCGAAGCGCCGGAGCGGGATACGGCCGTATTTCACATAGATGTCGCGGAACCAGTCGGCATCGTATTCATGGCTCCCATCCAGCTGGATCGACATCGGCGTATCGACGAAGCCCGGCGCCAGCGCGTTCACCATAATCCCGTGCGGCGCCAGATCGCAGGCCAGCGCCCGTGTGAAGTTTACGATGGCGCCCTTCGCGGTCGAATAGGGAACGGCATCGGGCCAGCCGCGGACACCCATGATCGAGGCGATGTTGAGGATGCGCCGCCCCTCCCCGCCCTTCTTCAACAGCGGCACGAAGGCCAGGGTCATGCGGATGGCGCCGTCCTGGTTGACCCGGGTGACCTCGTGGTAGCGGGCCATCGTCAGCTTCTCGATCCCGGTGCCGTCGGAGATCGCGGCGTTGTTGACCAGGATCTCACAGCGGCCGAGCTTGGCCTCGATCTTCGCCGCCAGCGCCGCGACGCTGGCATCGTCGCCGATATCGACAGCGCAGCCGCAGGCAGTGCCGCCGGCAGCGTTGATCTTGGCCGCCGCGCCCTTGGCCGCCGCTTCCTTGATGTCGGCGATGACGACATGGGCGCCCTCGTCGGCGAAGCGGCGGGCGATACCGAAGCCGATGCCCTGGGCGCCGCCGGTCACCACCGCGACGCGTCCATCCATTCGCCTGGCAGGACGTTCCGTCATTTCGCCTCAGGCCACCCGATACTTCTTCACCACATCCCAATCGACCTCGACGCCGAGACCCGGCTTCTTCGGCAGCGGGATCGTGCCGTCGGGCCGGAACTCCAGCTCCTCATGCGCCAGCTCCCGGCGCAGCCTTTCCACGCAGAGCTGCGGCGGCAGGTATTCAATGAAGGCGCAGTGGTCGGTGACGAAGGCCATATGCGCCGTGCCGGAGATCGAGATCCCGGTCTTCCAGCAATGCGGCACGATGGTGCGGCCCCGCGCCTTGGCCATGTCGCAGACGATGGTCGCCTCGCCGATGCCGCCGACCCGCCCGACATCGGGCTGCGCCACCTGGACCTTGCCGATGTCCATCAGCTCCTCGAACTCGAAGCGGGTCGCCAGCCATTCGCCGAAGGCGATCTTCATCGGTGCCTTGGCCACCAGCTTCGCCATCTCATGGACATTGTCCGACCAGAGCGGCGTCTCCAGGAAATAGATGTCGTACTCGCCCCAGTCCTGCACGGTCTTGAGGCAAGTCTCGGCATCCTCCCAGAGATACTGCACGTCGACCATGAGCGTCACGTCGTTGCCGATGGTCTTGCGCACCGCCTTCAGCACTTCGGTGTGGCGCGCGTAGCTCTCGCGCATGCCGCCATGGGCATAGGGGCCGTTCATGGTGATCTCGGTCTTCATCGCCTTGAAACCGAGCGATTTGGCCTTCTCCGCCGAGGCGCAAAGCGCGTCGCGGTATTCCTCGAAGCGATGCCCGGTCGGCTGCAGCGAGGCATAAGGCGTGATGAAGTCCCGCGTGGCACCGCCCAGCAGCGCATGCACCGGCTTGCCGACGGCCTTGCCGCAAAGATCCCAGAGTGCCATCTCCACCGCACTCATGGCGTGGATCACCATGCCGCGGCGGCCATTCATCGCAGTGCCGAGATACATCTTCTTCCACAAGGCACCGATCTCGAACGGGCTCTGGCCGATCAGCATCTCCTTGATGCAGAGGCCCATCGTATGGGTGCCGGGCGCCTCGACGCAGGCCTTGGCCATCCAGGGATTGGCGTCGCATTCGCCGACGCCGCTGACCCCGCCGTCGGTGTGAATGATGACGATGAAGCTGTCCTGCGCCGAGGAGGTGAAGCTGGCGTCGTAGTCCGGCGCCAGCAGCACATGGCATTCCACCTCGGTGATCTTGAGCTTCGGCGCGGCGCCTTCGAGCTTCGGCGAGACGGTCCTGAACGGCATATGCGATCCCTGACTGATCAGACGTTGACGAGGCCGCCGTCGATCGGCAGCACGGTTCCGGTGATGAAGGAGGCCTGGTCGGAGGCGAGGAAAGCCGCCGCACTGGCGATTTCCTGCGGCACCGCGATCCGGCCGATCGGGTGCATCGCCGCCAGGGTCTTCAAGCCCTCCGCCTCACCGCCCGGCATGCCCGAGGCGTAGTTTCGGGTGAGCGGCGTGTCGATGACACCCGGCGCGATCACATTGGCGCGCAGGCCCTGCTTGGCATAGTCCGAGGCGATGCAGCGCGCGAGATGCTGCAGCCCGGCCTTTGCCACGTTGTAAGCGACGTCGCCCTCCCAGGCGACCAGGCCGCAGACCGAGCCGATGAAGACCAAACCCGGCTTGTTGCCCTGCAGCAGGGTCGGGATCAGCGCCTTGGAGAGGAAGAACGCCGCGTTGAGATGGAGGTCCATCATCTTGTCCCACAGCGCTTCCGAGGTTTCGTGCGCTACCGCGGTCTGGGTCACGTCGACGCCCGCCGAATGGACGAAGATGTCGAGCCCGCCGAGACCCGCGACCACCTCCTGCGCGGCCCGCGCGATCTGCCGGCGGTCGGTGAGATCGGCCTTCACGACCAGATGGCCGCCGCCCGGCAGCTCCTTCGCCATGGCCTCGGCTTCCCTGGCATGCGTCGAGGCGCCGATCGCCACCCGTGCGCCTTCCTCGGCGAAGGTCCTGACGATGGCGGCGCCGATGCCGCTGGAGCCGCCGGTGACATAGGCCCGCTTGCCAGAGAGCAATCCCGTCATCAGCCCCATCCTTCTCAGCGTGTCGTGAAGCCGCCGTCGAGCGCGATCGCCTGGCCGGTCATGAAGCCGGCAAGATCGCCGGCGAGATAGACCGCGAGCTCACCCACTTCCTCGAGCTTGCCCGGCCGCGGAATCGGATGCATGCGACGCTTGAACTCGATGACCTCTTCCCAGTTCGGCTCAAGCTTCGCGACCTCGATGGCGAGATCGGTCTCGATGAAGCCCGGGCAGATCGCGTTCACCCGCACCTGTTTATCGGCGAAGTCCATGGCGGCGGATTTCACCAGGCCGATGACGCCGGCCTTGCCGGCGCAATAGGCCGCGCGTTCCTTCTGCCCGGTCAGGCCGAACATCGAGGAGATGACGATGACCGAGGCGCCGTTGGCCTTGAGCAGATGCTCAGCGCCGAAGCGCATCGCCAGGAAGGGCGGCAGCAGCGAATGGTCGGTGATGCGCCGGAACTCCTCGACCGGCGTATCGAAGATCGGGGTCCGGCCGCCGGCGCCCGCGCTGACCACGATCGTGTCGATCCCGCCCATGTAGTCGGCGGCGGTCCGGGTCACGCGCTCGACATCCGCAGCCACGGTGGCATCGCCCGCGGCATAGCCGGCACGGCCGTGTTGCTTCAGCTTGCCGCGCGCCTCGGCCAGTACCTTCTCGCGGCGGCCGGAGAGAAAGACGGTGGCGCCTTCGCGCACCATCGCCTCGGCGCAGGCGAAGCCGATACCCGTGCCGCCGCCATAAACCAGCGCCTTCTTGCCTTGGAGTCTTGCCACGCCTGTTCCCGTGCCTGCCGTGCGGCGTCTGGCGGCCGCTTTCTGCTGGGCAGATTGGCAGTCCTGGGTTAGGATGTCGACATAATAAATGTATACAATATTACAAGCCTGAGAGATCGATGCCGCGCCGCCGCGTTTCAACGATTGCCGCCGCCCCCGCCGAACCCGTCCCGCAGGTGCTCGCCATGGCGCCGGCCGCCGGGCTGGCCGAGCGCGCGGCGGAGGCGATCGTGCTGGGCGTCGCTTCCGGCGCGCTGCAGCCCGGCCAGCGCCTGGTCGAGGTCGAACTCGCCCGCCTGCTGCAGATGAGCCGCGTGCCGCTGCGCGAGGCGCTGAAGATCCTGGAGGCCCAGGGCATCGTCGAGAGCACCCCGCATCGCGGCACCCATATCGCCACCTTCGACGAGGCGCGGATCGACGAGATCTGCGAAGCGCGCCTCGCGCTGGAGAAGATCGCGATGCGCGGTGCGATGGCGGCCTATCGCCGCGAGCCGCCGCTGCTCGCCCGCCTAGATCGGATCATGGCCGCCATGGAGCGGGCCGCCTCGCATCTGGAATGGATCGAGATCAGCCGGGCCGACCTCGACTTTCACCGCGAGATCTGCCGCGCCTCGGGCAATGCGATCGTGCAGAAGCTGTGGGACGCCCTCGCCCGCCACGTCCTCATCGTCTTCGGCAAGGAGATCCGCAGCGAGCGCGACGCCAAGGCCATTGTCGCGCAGCACAAGCGGCTCCGCGACATCCTCGCCGCCGGCAGGCTGGACGCGCTGGACGACGAGCTCGACCAGCACATCCACCGCCTGCAGCGCCGCAAGGGCCGCGCGCGTTAGCTCAAACTGGGTGTCTTGTAGAGCACCTTGCCGCTGACCTTGATCTCGGCGTCGATCAGGTACTTCTTCACAGCCGCAAGATCGATCTCGATGCCGAGGCCCGGCGCTTCGGGCACCACCACCTCGCCCTGGGCATTCGGGGCGATGTGGGTCTTGCACATCTCCCAGGCCATCGGCTGCGGGCGCACCGGGTACTCGCAGATCTTGTGATCGCGCAAGCCGGCGAAAGGCTGGATCGAGGCGCAGAGCGCCAGATGCGTGGTGAAGGTGTGGTTCACATAGGTGACACCCTTCCCCACCGCATAGTCGGCAACCTGCTTCGCCGGGCCGATGCCGCCGATCCTTCCGCAGTCGATCTGGATGAAGCCGACCCCGCCATAGTCGATAGTGTGCCGCGCCATGAAGATGTTGTGCGCCGCCTCGCCGCCGGCCAGGCGTACCTTCGGGCTCCGTTTCGCCAGCGCGCCATACGCCTCGTAGGCGCTGCCGTTGAACGGCTCCTCGAACCAGGTCGCGTGCACCCCTTCGAGATAGGGCAGCCGCGCCGCCGCCGCCTCGACATCCTCGCCGAAAATCTGGCCGGCATCGATCAGCAAGGTCCCCTCCTTGCCGATCCCTTCGCGGGCCGCCTGGAGATGGTCGGCATCGTCCTTCAAGGTGCCGCGGCCGAACGGACCCCAGCCGCATTTCACCGCGCGATAGCCCACCTCCCGCACCGAGCGGCAGAGGTCCAACGTCTCCTGCGGCGTATCGCCGAACAGCTGCGAGGCATAGGGCACCTTGGGATAGGCCTTGTCGTAGCCGAGCAGCTTGTAGACCGGCACGCTCTCCTTCTTGCCGAGGAGATCCCAGAGCGCGATCTCGATCCCCGACCAGGTGTGCGCCGCCTGCAGGAGGTCCATGCAATTCCACTGGATGGTCGCGGCAAGGCGCGCGATATCTTTCGGCGAAGAGACGTCCTCGCCCAGGACCTGCGACGAGACCGGGCGGCAGGCGCCGTGCGACATCGGCGCGATCGATGAGGCTATCGAGGTCAGCGGCGAGGCCTCGCATTCGCCCCAGGCTTCGATCCTGCCGGCGCGCACCCTGACCAGCAATGCGTCCTGGCTGCCGTCGCCGGCATCGGTGACGACCGGCATGGAGATATAGAAGAAATCAATCGACTCGATTTTCATGACTCGTCCTTGTTGCACGCGATGTGTTTGCAGCCGCCGGTGCCGGCGGCCAGTCGGCCAGTTCGTTGAGTGCGTCGATACTGTGATGGCAGCGCAGCCGCAAACCGCCCGCGCTCTCGCGCCAGGGCGGCCGTGTCGTGTCGCAGACCGCGCCGACCTTCCAGGGGCAGCGCCCGGCAAAGACACAACCTGCGCTGCCGCGCTTCGGTTCGCCGGCCTTCTGTTCGTCGGACGCGGTCGGCGGCTGCAGCGGCACCGGAACGGCGTGCAGCAGGGTATGCGTATAGGGATGGAAGGGCGCGGCGAAGATCCGCTCGACCGGCCCGATCTCCATCACCTCGCCGCCATAGAGCACGCAGACATGATCGGCAAGCATCCGCACCACGGCGAGGTCGTGGCTGATGAACAGCATCGCGATCGCATGCTGAGCCTTGAGCTTCTGCAGGAGCTTCAGGATGTTCGCCTGCACCGAGACGTCGAGCGCCGAGAGGATCTCGTCGCAGAGCAGCAGGCTCGGCTCGGCCGCCAGGGCCCGCGCGATCGCCACCCGCTGGCGCTCGCCGCCGGAGAGCTGGTCCGGGAACCGCGCGGCATAGCTGCCGTCGAGCTGCACGTCGGCGAGTGCCGCGGCCACCTTCTCGCGAGCCGCGACCCGGTCGAGGTGGAAGAAGTAGTGCAAGGGCCGCGCGATGGTCTCGCCGACCCGCGCCCGCGGATTCAGCGAGGCATCCGGGTTCTGAAAGATGTATTGGATCCGGCGCCGCGCGTCGCTGCTGCGGCGGTTCACCCGCGGCGCCAGGGCTTTCCCGTCCAACGCGACATTGCCCGCCGCCGGCGGCACCAGCCCGCTGATCGCGCGGGCGATGGTCGATTTGCCGCTGCCGGATTCGCCGACCAGCGCGAAGACCTCGCCCTGGCGGATGGCGAAGCTGGCATCGCTCACCGCATGGAAGGCCTTTTCGCCGCGGCCGTAGTGGATGTCGAGCTTGTCCACCGCGAGCAGCGGCACCTCGCCCTTCGCCTGCGGCAGCGGCGGGACTTCGATCGGCTCCGGCGGCAGCGGCGCGATCTCCTGCCAGCGCCAGCACGCCACCATGCTGTCCTGTCCGGTCGGCGCCGGGCGTTGCGGCTCGGCGAAGCAGCGCTCCTGCGCGAAATCGCAGCGCGGGCTAAAGGGGCAGCCGGCCGGTAATTCGCGCCGCCGCAGCAGCCCGCGCAGCGGCCGCTCGCGCTCCGCCCCTTCGGTATCGATGCGCGGGATCGAGCCGATGAGGCCGCGGGTATAGGGGTGTTTCGGCGCGGTGAAGATGTCTTGCGTCGACGCCACCTCGACCATCTTGCCCGCATACATGACGCCGATCCGGTCAGCGATCTGCGAGAGCAGCGCAAGATCATGCGTGACATAGAGCATCGAAAGGCCGATCCGCGCCCGCAGCGCGATCAGCAGCGAGACGATTTGCTCCTGCGTGGTCACGTCGAGCCCGGTGGTCGGCTCGTCCAGCACCAGGAGGTCGGGATCGCAGCAGAGCGCCATGGCGATGCAGACCCGCTGCTGCTGCCCGCCGGAGAGCTGGTGCGGATAGCGCCGCAGGAAGCCGGGATCGACCGGCAGGCCGACCAGATTCAGATACTTGCCGACGACCTGGTCGGCGCCGCCGAGGTCCTTGGCGCGGCCATGCGCCACCATGGTCTCCGCCACCTGCCTGCCGATGCGAATGCCGGGGTTGAGCGCGGTGGTCGGGTTCTGCGGGATGAAGGCGATCTTCTCACCGCGGAGCTGGTCCAGCTCCGGCCGGGTCAAGGTCAGCAGATTCCTGTCCTTGAACAGCACCTCCCCCGCTTCGGCTTTCATCGAGGGATGGCGATAGCCGAGCAGTTGCAGCGAAACCGTGGACTTGCCGCAGCCGGATTCGCCGACCAGTCCGAACACCTCGCCCTTCTTCAATGCGAATGAGACGTCATCGACCGCGCGCGACCAGCCGCCGGCCTGCCGATAGGCGACGCTCAAATTGCGCACCTCGAGGATCGTGTCCGGCGTCATTGGTTGCCCAGCCGCACGGTTCGCCCGAGGATCCGCGCCAGACCTTCCGTGAAGAGATTGAGGCCGACCACCAGCGAAGCGAGCGCCAGGCCCGGCCCCAGCACCGTGATCGGCGTGATGATGATGAGCGCGCGGTTCTCGCTGATCATCAATCCCCATTCCGGCGTCGGCGGGCGCAGGCCGAAGCCGAGGAATCCGAGCGAGCCGATCAGAACCGGGGCGTAGCCGGCACGCAGCGCGAACTCGACCAGCAGGACGCTGGTGGCATTGGGCAGCAACTCGCGGCGCATCACCGACCAGGCGCTCTCGCCGCGGAGCCGCGCCATGGTGACATAGTCGCGGGTGGCGATGTCGATCGCCGCCGCCCGCGCCATGCGGGCGATGCGCGGCGCGTAGACCAGGGCCACCACCAGCACCACCAGCACCGGGTTGCCGGAGAGCTGCGGGCCCGCCGAGGCGATGGCGATCAGCGCCAGCACCAGGAACGGAATGCTGATCAGCGCTTCCAGCAGCCTTTGCAGAACTGTGTCGAACCAACCGCCGATATAGCCGGAGAGCAAGCCTAGGATCGCGCCGACCACCAGTCCCAATGCCGTGCCGGAGAGCGAGAGCAGGATCACGATATGGGCACCGTGCACCACGCGACTGAACACGTCGCGGCTGAGTTGATCGACGCCGAACGGATGCTTCCAGCTCATCCCGGAAAGTGGGATGCCGGTCTGCATCTGCGAGAAGCCGTAGGGCGCCCAGAACGGCCCGGTCGCGGCAATGATGAGATGCAGCAGCAGGATCACGAGTCCGATGCGGAAGCTCTGCGGCGTCTGGCGCCAGAGGCTGCGCCATTTCCCGGAGACGCGCGGCGCCATGTCGGTCGACACCGCCATCACGCCGTCCTCAGCCGCGGGTTCAGCAGCACCGCGGCGATGTCGGCGATGAGATTGGCGCCGACATAGACCACGGCGGCGATCATCACCGTGGCCTCGATCACCGGCAGGTCGCGGAGCTGCAGCGAGTCCACCAGTTGGCTGCCGAAGCCGGGATAGGAGAACACCCGCTCTACCACCACCACGCCGCCCACCAGATAAGCGAGGTTGAGCGCGGTCACGTTCAGGGTCGGCACCAGTGCGTTCGGCAGCGCATGGCGCAGCAGCACATGCCGGGCCGAAAGACCCTTGAGCTCCGCCATGCGGATGTAGTCGGAATCCAGCACCTCGATCAGGTTGTCGCGCAGCATGCGCACGGCATAGACCGCCATGACGATGGCGAGGGTCAGTGCCGGCAAGGTGGTCGCCATCAGATAGTCCGTGGCGGTCGAGCTGTGATCGACCAGCGAGATCGCCGGGAAGAAGCGGAACACGACGACGAAGAGAAACAGCAGGATGGTCGCCAGCAGGAAATCCGGCATCGACAGCAGGACCAGAGTCACCACCGAGAGCGCGTGGTCGCTCGGCTTGTCGCGACGGATCGCCTGGATGATCGCGGGGAGCACGGTCAGCGGCAGATAGAGCAGGAAGGCGTAGGCCGAGAGCACCACGGTGTTGAAGATGCGCGGCGCCAGGATCTCGGTGACCGGCCGGCTGGAGACCAGGGACTGGCCGAAATTCCCGGTTACGAAATGCGCCAGCCAATGCCAGTAACGCACGACCGCCGGATCGTAGAGCCCCAGCTTTTCCCGCAGCGCGTTGAGGGTCTCCGGCGTGGCGTCGCGGCCGAGGATGCGGCTGGCGACGTCGCCGGGCAGGATCTCCAGCACGAAGAAAATGATCAGCGAGACGAGAAGCAGCGTCAGCAGCGAGAGCAGGATCCGCGTGGCGACGAGCTTCAGGATCGACAAGGGTAATCTCCGCCTCGGCCCTCAGAAAAGAAAAGCGCCCGGATGCCGATCCCGAACCGGCATCCGGGCGAGGGTCGAGCTTACTTGCTGCAGCTCAGTTCTTCAAAGTTCAGGTTGAAGTTCTGCGCCCGCGGGGTGTAGCCCTCGCAGCCCTTGCGCAGCGCCAGCACCTGGTGGACGAACATCGGCAGCACCAGCCCGCCTTCCTTGGCCAGCAGCTCACCGGTCTGCTGGAACAGCTTCTGGCGCTCGGCATCGTCGACCGTGGTGTTGGCCTTCAGCAGCAGCGCATCATAATCCGGCCGCTCCCAATGGGTCTCCTTCCACTTCGCGGTCTGGACATAGGCGACGGCGAGGCCCTCTCCCGGCGGCCGCATCGACCAGGCGGAGGTCACGGCCGACTGCTTCAGCCAGACGTCGTCCCAGAAGCTCTCGGCCGGGGTCACGATGACATTGATGTCGATCCCCGCCGCCTTCGCCTGCTCGGCATAGACCTGGGCCATACGCACCATGCCCGGCACGCCTTCCGCGGTGTAGAGGTCGAACTTCAGCCCGTCCTTATGGCCGGCCTCGGCGAGCAGCGCCTTCGCCTTCTCGATGTCCTGCTTCGGCGCTTCCTTCACATAGGAGTTCGGGTTGCCGACCGGCACCGGATTGTCGGCGCCGGGCTCGCCATAGCCGAGCAGCACGGTATCGACCATCGCCTGCCGATCGACCACCAGCTTCAGCGCCTCGCGCACTTTCACGTCGTCGAAGGGCTTGGCATCGACCCAGAAGGAGATGGTCATCGAGTTCGAGGCGCCGGTCTCCAGCAAGGTGACCGACGGATCGTCCTTCAAGGTCGGGATCACCGAGGGATCGACGTTCAGCATCAGGTCGACCTGGCCGGCCTTGAGTGCCGAGACCGCGGCGACCGCCTCTTGCGCGACGGTGATGCGCAGGCAGTCGGCCTTCGGCTTGCCCGCATCCCAGTAGTTCGGATTCTTCCTGAGGATGCGGACCGGCGCGTTCGGCGTGAACTCTTCCTGCATGAAGGGGCCGGTGCCGTCGGCCTTCAAGACCAGGTCCTCGTGCTTGGCGCCGTCCGGCACGATGTTGGTGAACTTGTTGCTGATCAGCACCGGCAGCTCGACCACCGGCTTCTTGGTGGTGAAGGTGACGGTCTTCGCGTCCGGCGCCTTGATGCCGTCGGGATCGAGGAACTCCAGCACCGCGCGGGCGCCGGAGCCGAGCTTCTCATCCAGCAGGCGCTTGAAGGTGTAGACCACGTCGGCCGAGGTGAAATCCTTGCCGCTGTGGAATTTGACGCCGTCGCGCAGCTTGAAGGTCCAGGTCAGGCCGTCGGCCGAGACCGACCATTCGGTCGCCAGCTCGGGGATGACCTTGAAGTTGTCGTCGACATCAACCAGCCGGTT
Organism: Dongia sp.; assembly: GCF_041905885.1. Taxonomy (NCBI): domain Bacteria; kingdom Pseudomonadati; phylum Pseudomonadota; class Alphaproteobacteria; order Rhodospirillales; family Dongiaceae; genus Dongia; species Dongia sp. The sequence continues at coordinate 37,556 of NZ_JAYRKD010000023.1, forward strand.
GTAGACCGCGAAGGTGTGATAGGCATCGTCGCCGGAATGCATGTCGGCAGGATCCATCGACTGCTTCTCGCCGCTCCATTCGTAGCCGAGCACCTTCACGCATTCGTCGCCGGCCGCCGCCATGGCCAGGTTCGCCGCGCCGGATACCGCGATGGCAAACGCCGCCGCACCGGACATCAGTTTCATGAGTCTCATTGCGCCCTCTCCCTGTTGCTTGCCCGCGTCCGTTCATTCGGATCGCTTGTCGCAATTCCAGAATACCGGACTGTTGTACGTATTTCCAGAATGCTAGGTTAGCGCGAATCAGGAGTCAATCTGGGACCAATGGGTCGGGGGAGCCGAATGGCGCGGATCAAGCTGCGCGGAATGACCTGGGGACATCGCCGCGCCATCGACCCGCTGCTGGCGACCAAGGCCCTGTTCGAGCAGCAACATCCGGAGATCGAGATCGAATGGGCGTCGCGTCCCTTGAGCGGATTCGAGTTCACCCCGGTGCCGGATCTCGCCAAAGAATACGACCTGATCGTGCTCGATCATCCGTTCTGCGGCGAGATCGTGGCGACGGGCTGCCTGCTGCCGGTGGACGACATCATCGCGGCCGCCGGCGGCGATCGCTATGTCGGCCCGTCGCTCGCCAGCTACACCTATGCCGGCGCCTGCTGGTCGGTGCCGATCGATGCCGCAGCCCAAGTCGCGGTCTCGCGGCCGGACCTGCTGCAGGCGCTGGATGCGATGCCGCCGATCGATTGGCGCGAATTGATCGCGCTGGGCGAGAAGGCATCGCGCAAGGGCCTGCAACTCGCGACCGGCCTCAAGGGCGTGCACAGCCTGATGACCTTCTTCACGCTCTGCGCCAACCTGGGCCAGCCCTGCTCCACCGATCCGGAGCGGCCGCTGGTCGATCGCGACACTGCCCGCCAAGTCCTCGATCATATCCGCGCCCTGCTCGCCTATTGTCCCAAGGAGGCGCTCGACTGGAACAGCATCGCGCTCCATGACGTCATGGTCGCGCGGGACGATCTCGTCACCTGCCCCGCCGTCTATTGCTACGCCACCTATGCCGAAAGCGATCAGCGCAAGCCGCTCCGCTTTCACGACCTGCCGGGACCGAACGGTCCCGGAGGCTCCACCATCGGCGGCACCGGCCTCGGCCTCTCGGCCTATCGCGGCAGCGACGAAGCGACGCAGGCCTATGCACGCTTCGCCGCTTCGCCCGAGGTACAACGCCTGTTCGCCGCGCACCACGGCCAGCCGGCGCGACTTGAGGCCTGGACCGATCCCGCCATCGACACCCGCTTCGGCCGCTGCTACGCCGAGACCCGGAAGACCATGGACGGCTGCTGGATCCGGCCGCGCTTTCCCGGCTATCTCAGATTCCAGGCCGAGGGCGGCGATCTCATCGAGCAGCATCTCCGCGGGCAGATGGACGAGGCGACCTTGCTGGACCGGCTGCAGCGGGCATTCGAAGCGTCGGGCAAGCGCTAACGCGCGCCGAGCCGCTTCGAGAGTTCCGCCGCCGCGGCGCAGACCTTCTTGGTCAGCGCCTCGCGGTTGGTCTTCCCCAGCCGATGCTCGGGCGCCACGATGCTGATCGCGGCGACACAGCGGCCGGTGCCGTCGATCACCGGGGCGGCGACGCAGCCGGCATGCTCGTTGGTCTCGTTCAATTCCGAGAAGAAACCCTGCTTCCGGGCCTTGCGGACCTGCTGGATGAACTTGTCGATCTCGACTGTGGCCCGGCCGGTCGGCGACTGCCGCACCGATTTGCTGAGCAAGCTGGTGAGCTCGTTGTCGTCGAGGTCGGAGACCAGCAGCCGGCCGGAGGCCGCCCAGTTGACCGGCACGCGGGAGCCGACCCGGCTGATGATGCGGACCGGATGCGAGCCCTCCTCCTTCAGGAGCACCAGCATCATGTCGTTCTCGAGCACCGAGAGCTGCACCGTCTCGGCGCAGTCGTTCCTGAGCTCCTCGACGATCTGGCTGCCGTCGCGCAAGAGATCGACCTGGGCGCGATAGGCCATGCCGAGCTCGAACAGCTTGCGGCCGAGGGTGATCCCGCCGCCGCGGCGCCCAGGCTCGAGATAGCCGGAATCCGACAAGGTCCGCACCAGCTCGTAGGCGGTCGACTTCGGAATCTGCAGGGCGCTGACGATCTCGCCGATCGTGGTCGGCGCGTCGAGCTGCAGCAGGAACTCGAAGATCTCCAGCGCGCGGCGCACGCTGCGCGATCCGCCCGCATCCTCGGTTATGGCAGCGGCTTGCGGCGCGGCGGCAGCGCGCGGCTTCGCCCGCGTCTTTGCGTCTTGTCTCATTCCATCAATTCCAGCATTCTGGATTAGTATCCAATATTTCGGACGGCCGGGCAATGGTCGTCCAACAGGGGGCCGCCGACGCGCGGTGGGGCAATGAAAATAACCGATGTCGAGGTGATCGAACTGCGCACCCCCGGCTGGACCGGGGAGACGTTCGACGGGTCATACGACAATTGCTTGGTCCTCGTCCACACCGACGCCGGGATCACCGGCATCGCCGAGGTGGACTCCGTACCTTCGGTGATCAAGGCAATCATCAACGCGCCCCGATCGCATTCCCATGCCTATGGCTTGAAGGATGCGGTACTTGGTCAGGATCCTCTCAATCCGCCGGCGGTCTGGGACCGGATGTATGACCTCACCTCCTATTACGGGCGGCGCGGCGTGGTCATCCATGCGATCAGCGCCATCGACATCGCGCTCTGGGACATCAAGGGCAAGGCGGAAAAGAAACCGCTTTCCGAGTTGCTCGGCACCAAGAAGCGCGACAGCCTGCTCGCCTACGGCACGGTCTATCCGCTCGGCGAAACCCCGGACGCGGTGCGCTTCAACATTGACCGCGGGCTCAAACGCGGCTTGAAGGCGATCAAGATCGTGGCCGACCCGCATTGGCGTTATGACCTGAAGAAAACCGAGCTGCTGATCCGGACCGCGCGCCAGCATGTCGGCCCGGAGATCCGCCTCATGTGCGACGCCGCCACCGCCTGGACCGAGGCCGAGCAAGGCCTCCCCGTCGTGCCGATCTTCCGCGACAACGGTTTCCTCTGGTTGGAGGCGCCGTTGCCGATCGACGATCTCGCCGGTCATGCGCGCTTCGCCGGCCAGGGCGTGCCGATCGGCGGCGGCGACCTTGGCCTCACCACGCATTTCGAATACGAGACCGCCTTCGACGTCGGCAAGATCGACATCGCCCAGCCCGACGTCACCATGGCGGGAGGCTTGACCGAGCTGATGCGGATCGCGGCTTCGGCGAAGCAACGCGGCAAGCGCGTGGTCACGCATGGCTATAAGTCCAACATCACGATTGCCGCCAATCTCGCTTTCCTGTCGCAGCATTGGGACGACGAGCCCTGCGAATACTCGACCAGCGAGTCCGAATTGCGCTGGGAACTCACCAACGAGCGCTTCCCGCTGGGTCCGGATGGCCGGATTAAAGTGCCGACCGCGCCAGGATTGGGTGTCTCGCTCAATACGAAGACTGTGGCGAAGTACCGGGTCGGGTGATGCCGGCGCAACACGGACGGGTTCGACCGTCTTTCAAGCCCAGATTTACGCCAAGTCTTTGATTCCAGTTTGGTCTTGGATTCGTCCGGGTGACGCGAATCTTGATTCTGTCCGGGTCCTGTCCGTGACGCGGTGCAGCATAAATCAGGATTTCCGGTCATCGCTGGGACACCAGGGGAGATAGGTGTCGGCCCATTTCCGCAGAACCTCGACGTTCGGAGAAGTCCGGGCAAGGCAGCGCTTCCCCGGATCATGCACCGGGTCATAGCGATGTGCGGGCCAGACCAACATGAAGATGACGCCGAACCCAAGCAGAATGAGCGACGATCTCACCACCCCCACATTATAGGTACGAGTGGCGGACCGGTCAAAGATTGCAACCTCCGCTAGAATTCGAGCGACGCTGCTAACGATCGGTGCGCAGGCGCTTCACCAGGTCTTCGTTGAGCTCGATGCCAAGACCCGGAGAATTCGGCAGATCCATGAAACCGTCCTTCACTTCCGGCTCCGGCGAGACCAGCTCGCGGCGCAGCAGGGAGTCGAAGACCTTCGGCGAGACATATTCGAAGACCGGCGACGGCGCGCAGGCGGCGTGGAAGTGACGGCCCGCCGCCGAGGTGATCCCGGTCTTCCAGCCATGCGGCACGACTTCGGCGCCCATCAGCTCGCAGAGATCGGCGATGCGGCGAATCTCGGTCAGGCCGCCGCCGCGGCCGATATTGGGCTGCACCACGCCGACCTTGCCGCGGGTCAGCCATTCGCGGATCTCGAAGCGGGTCGCCGCCGCCTCGGCCCCGCCGATGCGAATGCGGCTGCGGGTGGCGAGCTCGGCATGGCCGTCGAGATCGTCGTGCTGCAAGGTCGCCTCGGCGAACAGGATGTCGCAGTCCTCGACCCGGTCCAGCAGCCAGAGCGCGTCATGCCAGTTGTGCCAGCGATAGCCGAAGTCCACCGCCATCTGGATGCCGTCGCCCAGCATCTTGCGGCCGCGCTGGATGAGCTCGACCAGCTCGCGGTCGGTGGCGAGGTCCTCGAACAGCACCTCCATCTTCACCGCACGGAAGCCCTGGTCGACCGCGGCCTCGAACTGCCGGCCGATCTCCTTCATCAACACCTCGATGCCGCGACCCTGCGACATGCCGGGGAAGATCGTGCAATAGGGCCGGATGCGGTCGCGCCGCGCGCCGCCCATCAGCTTGTAGGCCGGCACGTTGTGCTGCTTGCCGGCGAGGTCGTAGAGCGCGATGTCGATCGCCGAGAGCGCATGGATGCCGAGGCCGCGCCGCCCCGGCCAGAAGGTGCCGTCGTAAAGCTTCTGCCAGATGCCGGCGGCCTCGATCGGATCGGCGCCGATCAGGATCTCCTGCACGTTGCGGCTCCAGAGATGTGCCGTCGGCATCTCCAGGAAAGCCTTTACGACATGGGGCGGGGCATCGCATTCGCCGATGCCGGTCTTGCCGTCCTCGCCGGTCAGCCTGACGATGACCGTGTCCGTGGTGCCATCGAGATCGCCGGCCGCCGCCACATCCGGCGTCGCCAGCGGAATGACTTCGATCGATGCGATCTTTCCCACGTTCCCCCCTAATAGGTCGCGCGGCCACCCGAGAGATCGAAGGTGAAGCCGGTGGTGAAGCTGCAGGCCGGCGAGACGATCCAGGCGATCAGCTTCGCGGCCTCGTCCAATTCGCCGCAGCGCTTCATCGGAATCTTCGCGGTCATGTAGTCGACCGTCGCCTGCGGCAGGGCATCGACCATCGCGGTGCGGATGACGGCCGGGGCCAGGGCGTTGATGGTGATCCCCTGCTCCACGTAATCCTTGGCCAGGCTCTTCACCATGCCGATCAGGCCGGCCTTGGTGGCGGAATAGGCGGTCATGCCGGCATTGCCCTCCTTGCCGGCGATCGAGGCCACATGCAGCAGCCGCCCGTATTGCCGCGCGATCATCTGCGGCAGCACCGCCTGGGAGACCAGCAGCGCGCCGCGCAGGTTGACCTGATAGACCCGGTCGAAGTCGGCCATCTCGACCGCGTGGCCGGGTACGTTGGTCTTGCCGGTGATGCCGGCGCAATTGACCAGCGCGTCGATGCGCGGCTGTGCGCGCAGCGCGGCGTCGATCGAGCCCGCGTCGACCACGTCGACCGCGGCGGCACTCGCCCGCCCGCCCGCGGCGATGATGGCGCGGGCGGTGTCCGCCGCCGTCTCGCCGTCGCTGTCGAAGCAGGCGATGCGCACGCCCTGGCGCGCCATCTCCTCCGCCGCGGCCCGGCCGATGCCGCGCCCGGCGCCGATCACGGCGACCGCGTAGTCGCGATCGTCGAAGTAATTCAGCAAGCTTGCCTCCTCCGGAACCCCGAGGAGCCGTCATATCGCCAATCCTCAGCGCCGTCCAGTATTCCGCATCATGTTCCGGTATTTCGGAATTGCACCATGTGCAGAAGTCTAAGCCATCGCCATCGGCCGATTGGCCACTACGTATTTGTCACGATGGGTAGGTTGACTTTTGTCAAGGTCGCCATCGGGTACAACCAACGATGCACCACGCTTGGAGGGGATTCATGGACGAGCGTCGCGTTCAGGTGATGGATGTCTCCTGGCAGAGCCCAGAGAAAGGGTATCATTGCTTCGAAGCGTTGGTCGATGGCCAAGCCGCGGTCGTTCATGTAGCGGAGGACATCGCCTTCGATTTCCTCGGAGGCTGGACGCCCGACACGGCGAAATGCCTCGACATTCTTCGCCTTCACCGCGCCGACCTCGCCAAGGCCCTCGAGCGTAAGCTCCCGAGAATATTGCGCTGCACCGGTCAGACCGCGCTCCTGCTCACCTGGGAAGACTCTCCGACCTCACCACTTGTGGAGCGCGATCACGGGGACCGGAAGCCGCAGCCGGCTTATGCGTGATGCGTGCGGTCATGGCTTCAGCTTCAAGAGAGTTGAATAGTGTTCTGCTGGTAGACGACGATGACCTCTTCCGGCGGAATTTGGGCCGCGCACTAGATCGGGTACCTTTTGCCCGATGCGGGCCGGCAGAGCCGTGGCTCATCGAAGGCAGCACTACGGGCGATGGCGACAAGGAGCGAGACGCCGGTTTCCTTGCGTCCGTTGGCGCGCTGGGCACACCCCCTTTTGATCTGCGTCAACGTGCAGGGTCGCACAACGTGGAAGATTTCCAACGCGAGTGCAGACGGTGGTACAAGCCGGCGTATTGCGACCTGAGGAGGACTCTATGGCGAGCAACGCACCTTACCAGCCTCGAGCGGGTGGCGCGCAGCGGGCGACGGTCGAAATCGACCTTGGCCTGCGGCAATACATGCTCCGCGTCTACAACTACATGGGCGGCGGCCTGGCGCTGACCGGCCTCATCGCCTATCTCGGGGCGGCGAGCGGCTTCTACGCTTCTGTGGCAGGAACGCCCCTCTTCTGGGTCGTGCTGCTGGCGCCGCTGGTGCTGGTCTTTTTCTTGAGCTTTCGCATCGAGCGAATGAGCCTCGGTGCAGCGCAGCTCAGCTTCTGGGCCTATGCCAGCCTGGTCGGATTGTCGCTCTCCGGCATCTTCCTTGTCTATACCGGCGAAAGCATCGCGCGGGTGTTCTTCATCAGCGCGGCGACCTTCGCCGCCACGAGCCTTTACGGGTACACCACGCGTCGCGACCTCTCGCGCTTCGGATCCTTCCTCTTCATGGGCGTCATCGGCATCGCAATCGCTGGGCTCGTGAACATGTTCTTGGCGTCATCGAGCTTACAGTTCGCGATCTCCGTGATCGGCGTGCTCGTGTTTACGGGACTTACTGCCTACGATACGCAGCGGATCAAGGACATCTACGTCGGGTCTGATGATGACGCGATCGCGGGCAAGAAGGCTATCATGGGCGCACTCGCCCTTTATCTCGACTTCCTCAACCTCTTCATGATGCTGCTGCAGCTCTTTGGCGACCGCCGCCGCTAGGCGTGCCACCGACTTTTGTGGAATAGGCCATGGGAAAGAACCGAAAAGCGCACCGAGACGCTGCGGCCGATGCCGACTACGAAGCATCGTTGCGAGAGCTACAGATTGAGCTTGTGAAGGTCGAACGGCACATCATCAAGCACGGCCACAAGGTCTTGCTCATCTTCGAAGGACGCGACGCCAGCGGCAAAGACGGCACGATCAAGCGCATCGTCGAGCATCTGAGTCCGCGCGAGACCCGCGTCGTCGCGCTGGGCAAGCCGTCCGAGCGAGACAATGCGTCTTGGTATTTCCAGCGCTACGTCGCACATCTGCCCGCAGCAAAGGAAATGGTCCTCTTTAACCGCAGTTGGTATAACCGTGCCGGCGTCGAACGGGTCATGGGATTCTGTTCCGAGAAGGAATACCAGACCTTTATCGAAGCCGTTCTCCCCTTCGAGCACATGCTGATCGGCACAGGCATCCAAATCCTCAAATACTATCTAGACATCGGCAAGAAGGAGCAGAAGCAGCGTCTCAGAGCGCGCCGCAAGGATCCCTTGAAACAGTGGAAGATCAGCCCCATCGATGAGGTGGCGCTCGAGCACTGGGACGCTTACAGCCATGCCCGCGACGAAATGTTCGCCCGCACATCGAGTCCGCTTGCCCCCTGGCTCGTGGTCCGCGCGGACGACAAGCACAGCGCGCGGCTCAACGTCATCCGCGATCTGCTGTCCCGACTGGCCTGCCCCGAGACCGACAAGCACATGGCAATGCCGGACCCGAAGATCGTTTTCCCTTACGATAAAGTCCATGCCAAGGCTGGCCTGCTTGCAGCGTGAGTGACGATGCCGCCGGCAACCCTCTGTCCAGCGGCGCCGCCTTCTCTCTCAGCCGGTCGCGCTATCGGCTATCGTAACGCCGAGGGTGCGGCTCCCGGTCGTGCAGGCATCGCGTTCTCGATTGACGCGTAAACCGGGCTCGACGAGGTCGAACTAATCAACGCGGCATGGGGCCTCGGCAAAAGATACTGTCCTAAATCGAGATTCGTGGCTCCGAGGCCGGCGCGCGGAGCCGACATTCGAACTTCGTGAGTTGTGCTCCGGCTCCATTTTACTCGCGAGCGGTAGTCTGGCAGGCTGGGTTCACCTGCCGAGCAGGTGAGATGATGGAGGTCCTTGCGCATGCGCAATAACAGTCTCGCCTGGCTCCTGGCACTTTCGATCACGATCGCCGCCTTCCGGTTCAAGGAGCCAACAGCGGAACGATTGTCACACCGCACCGAACTCTCCTGACGCGTCCGGTCCGGTTCAAGAAACCCAGTCTCCGGTGCTCGACTGGGTGGGTTCACTGGACTCGTTGCAGGTTCCGGTACTGTGGGAGCAGGACGTATTTCACGATTCGACCACCCCGGTGCTCGGAAACCCGAAGGGTGACGTGAACGTCGTCGAGTTCTTTGACTGTCATTGCAGCTACTGCAAGAAAGTCGCCGCGGATCTGGCCCAGTTGATCGCCACCGATCCTGGCATCCGCCTCATAATGAAGGAATATCAGATCGAGGATTCGGTCACCGGGACCCAAAGCCGCTCTCGCCGCCGTCCGACAAGGCCGGTATCGCGAGATGCATGAAGTGCTCATGGCCTATCGCGGCCTGTTCACCCCAGCAGCGCTTGAGATGCTGGCAGCAGATGCAGCGCCGGCTGCGCGTCCCGCAGACCGGCGCTGCTTATGCACTATGACCCCGACGGACGGAAGGTCACGCCGTTCGGGCCCTTTCCGACCACGAACTCCTTCACGACCGATTGGCTTTCGACATCGACCATAGAGACCGTACCGGCAGCGATGTTCGTGACGAACACAGTCCGGCCGTCAGTGCTGACGACGACGCCGTGTGCGCCTGCGCCCGTGCGGATCGTCTCCACCACCGACCGAGTCGCCACGCTGATCACGGAAACTGTGTCCGCAGGGTCGTCCTTGCTCCCCTGGTTGGCAACGTAGACGAACCGGCCGTCGGGCGTCACGAACACTTGGATGGGCCCACGACCCACCTCCACCTTGCCAAGCACTTTCCTTGTCGCCGTGTCGACGACGGCGACCTTGTTCTCGTCACGCAATGAGACGAAGACTTGGCCGCCATCCGGCGTGAACCCAACCTGAACAGGTGCCCTCCCGACTGGAATGCGGGCCACTTCCGTCAGCTTCTCGGTATCGAGTACGGAGACGCTCCCGTCCTCGACATTGGCAACATAGGCGACGCTGCCGTCTGGGGTAAGCCGCAATCCATGTGGATACGCCCCAGTCGGAATTGTCTGCGATACCTTCTGGCGAGCGAGATCGACGACCGCGACGGCATTCTCTTCCGCCAAAGTTACAAAGGCGCGCGATCCGGTCCGGTCGACCACGACATGCGCCGGATGCTCTCCCACTTCGATCGAGGCGAGCGGACCCGAGGCGAGCTTGTCAGGATCGAAGACGAGCAGGAGGCCCTTCATGCCTTCCATTTCGGTCTCCTGGCCCGTTTGAGCTTGATCGTGACCCTCCATTGCCGCCGGGTTCCCGACCGCAAACAGGCGTCTTCCATCCGCGCTAATCTGGATGTTGTGAGGCGAAATGGCGACCGGAAGCGTCTGGACGTGTCCGTCCGTCAGGTTGATAGCGCTCATCGAGTTGCCGTATTCGTCCGCCGTGTAGACGAATCCGCTCATCGATGGAAGCACTGCCGTTTCCTGCCCGAACGCCACTCCTCCGCTGAGTGCGATATAGGCTGCCGCAGCGGCCGAAATCAGCCCGCTCCAGAACACATGGGAGCGCACCGGTGATTCGATTCTGGCCGCGATAGCGCGGACGGAAGTGCGATTGCTCAGCTGTCTGTGCATTGCTCTATCCTTTCAATCCATGAGTTGCGCTAGGCGACGTATTCCACGCTGGTCATCATTCCACTCGCCATGTGATAGAGATGATGGCAGTGGAAGGCCCACTTCCCGGGATTGACCGCATCGAAGGCAAGGGTGACGGTCCGCATCGGCGGAACCCAGACCGTGTCCCGAATAGCGCCGGAAAGACGCTTTCCATCGACTGCCACGACTTGGAAGTGGTGACCATGGATGTGCATGGGATGGCCCATCATGCTGTCGTTCCGCAGCGCCACCTCGACCCGCTGGCCAGCCCGGACATCCAACGGCTTGTGCTGTGGCCAGGTCCGGCCATTGAGCGTCCATACGTACTTCGCCATGTCGCCGCCCAGCACGAGCGATTCGCGAAGGTCGGGCTCCTTCTCCGGCAGCGGTCGTACAGCGCGGAGTCCGGTCTCGAACGCCAAGTCGAGCGCGGGAGAAGCCTGATCCGCTGCCGGCGTAAGGCGGGCGACTGCCCCACGCGTTGTTGCGAGTACGATGCCGGTGCGTTCCACGGCCCCTTCCCGCTGCGCGAGGACGGGCCAAGCGCCGCCGCTCTTCGGCAGCCGGATCCTGATGTCGATCCGCTGACCCATTCCGATCGGGAAGTCACGACCCGAGACTGGGGCAATCGGATTGCCGTCGACAGCGATAGCCTCACCTGTGAGTTCACCCAGCCGGATCCAGAAGGCGGTGGCCGTTGCCCCGTTGATCAGCCGGAGCCGGACGGTCCCGCCTGGCTCGATCTTGACGATTTCGGGATCGTTCAGAGTGCGGTCGTTGGCCAGGTAGGCTTCGTAAGAAAGATCATTGATGTCCATAGCCATGCCCGGCATCGACGACTTGGGGGCCGCCGCGGTGCCGCCATCCATCTCCATACGGCCCATGTCCATTCCGCTCATCTGCATGTCGCCCATCTGCATGCCAGGCATATTGCCGTGATCGGTGGACACAGCGGATCCTTGCTGGCCTTTCAGCTCGCTCAAGATTTCTTCTGGCGATTTGAAGGAGAAGTCGTGCAACAGCACGACGACGGGCTGTTCATCCAACCTCGCTTCCGCTGGATCCTCGACGATCAGAGGTGCCGCGAGCAGGCGCTGCTCCTGCAGCGTATGGGCGTGCATCCAGTGCGTACCCGGCGTCTCGAGTGGGAAGTCGTAATCATAGGCTCCACCCGAAGGCAACAACGCCTGCGGGAAGTCAGGGACGCCATCTTGCCCGTAGGGAGGCAGCAAACCATGCCAATGGATGAGGGTCGATTCTTCGCTAAGATTCTCCAGGCGAACCCGGAAGGGGCGGCCTGCCTTCGTCAGAATGCCCGGTACGCCGCTGGGTTGGGCGAGGCCGAACACTTTGGCCGCTTTGCCATCGACATCGATGGTTCGGCTGGCCACGCGAAGAATGGTGGTCTCGGCCTCGGCGGCTTTGGCCGCGCGAGCCACGAGTTTCGCCGCAAATGTCGCACCGGCCACGGTCGTGGCTGCGGACGCCAGTAGACGGCGACGAGAAAGAGAAAACATGGTGGTACTCCCAAATGTCGGAACGATTCGGCTGGTGGATCAGCCGATGAATCGCGACGCGGCTGCGTCGCTCTCGATCAGAGCGGGAGGGAGTACTGGGGCGGCTGCAGTTGCGGTGTGGTGCCCCAGCTCGTTCCCACGGCCCCGGTGACCGGCTGGAGATGCGGCTTGCCAGCCAAGAACGTCACCGGGCTCGCTTCGAGCGGCGCATAGAGCGAGCAGGCTACAATCATGCTGCAATGCGCCATCTTGGCATGATCGCCGGAATCGCAAGGCGCGGTGTCGTGGCTCATTGCGACCAGGGCGGCCGTTTCCACGGACGCTTCAGCCGGCACGGTCTGGCCAAGGTGCAGGACGACACTGAGCGCAATCAGAATGCTCAGAAAGAGAGAGGCACAGCGCCGATGCGCCAGCGCAGCCACCCTCTTCCTTCCATTCGCACCCTGGTGCATCAGCCTCTACTAGCTCCTTGACAATCAACATTGCCAGAATGGATTGCCGGCCGCATTGACCCACCTCAATTCCGGCACATGCGCCCGATGGCAGTTCCGCACCGAACCTCACGGGGACTTTCTACCTTACGTTCAGGCCAGACAAATGTGCGTCGCAGTGCCGTTGCCCGCAAGAGCCGAACAGTATCCTCGTTCGGATTCCGGGTGCGGCATTTTCTACCAGTTCTGCCTCAAGCCGGCCGGCCCCACCCGCTTTGACTTACGTCGATGTCGGAGAGACCCAACTGTGACATCGTCAGGTTAGGTCACCCGAGCCGACCTTGGAGCCGACGACCAGGGCGGTCAGCGCATCAAGGCGAAGCCTGCGCGACGCGGCAGTTCCGCTTGTGGGAATGGTGGGGCCGACGATTGCCGATGACATGATCCCCCTCCAGGATGCGCGTCCCTGGTTTTTGACGACTGGCGGCGAGTTTGGCTGGCCAGACTTGCGGCGGCGCCGTGTCGAAATGCGCTTTGACATGCATCAATCTACTCGGCGGTAACAATCTGCCAGTTCCCTACTAGATCTCCTGAGATTCCGGTGGGGTGAGACGTTGACATGAATCAATGCCGCGCTAGACCCAACTACTAAGGTCTAGTTGAGAATCGAACCAAGGTACTGAAGCTAAATGTGTAATTTGGCGGATATGGGCGTACTTGTAAGCGGTGGCGATCGCCGCCGTTGGCGCCCGATTCTTGCCTTCCTCGCAGTAACGATTGCACTCCTCGTTTTCTCTAGCCCTGAAGTGCCGGCACAGACCTACCTTGACGTCGGCCAGTACGAAGTGACCAGCAGCCCTCATCAATCAGGCGGTTGTGAGCAGCATGATTTGGTGCTTGGCCATTGCCACATGATGAACTCCGGTTGTTCGATGTCGATGGCGCCCAATACCACGCGTGCGATCTTCGACTTCACGACCGCTGATCATCTTTCGCCAATAGGTCAGGCCAAACCTCAGAGTCAGACCACTTCACCGAATCTCCAGCCTCCAAAACACTCCGTTCAGGCTTGATCTGCCCTGACGGGCGACGCTGTTCCCAAGCTCCGCCCTGAAGCAGCTGAATTTCAATTCAGCGATTGACCTGAATCATTGGAGTGATTTTCATGTCCATACTTTCTCGCCGCCACTTTCTGGCCTCGGGTGCCGCCTCTTTCGCAGGCGTAGCCGCCGCTGCGAAGCTCTCCACCCGCGCGACAATGGCGGGTACCACTGATCCAGCGCTATTGCGTGTGGACAGCCGAACGATCGAAGTGAATGGCAAGGCCGCAAAGGTTTTCGGCCTCGGGACTCCCGCCAAGACAGCTGGCCTGCGGATCGATTCCGGCGCCCGGCTCCGTATTCACCTTGAGAACGCTACGAAGGAGCCGACCCTGGTTCATTGGCACGGGCTGCTGCCTCCATATGGCCAGGACGGCGCGCCAGGACTGCCGCAGGCTTTGCTCCCTGGGGGGCAATCCTATGAGTACGACTTCCCAGTCAATACGCCGGGGACGCATTGGATGCACGCTCACACCCTGCAGGAGCAACGGCTGCTCGCAGCACCGCTGATCGTCACCGATCCCGCCGACGCCGGGCGCGATGAACAGGAAGTGGTCGTGCTGCTGCATGACTTCAGCTTCAAATCTCCCGAAGAGCTGCTGGCGGGGCTAAGCCAGAAGAATCTGGCATCAGCCGTACCCAGCGGCGGCATGGACGGCATGCAAATGGGCGACATGCCCGCAGCCGCGCAGCAAGGCATGACAATGGATACAAACGATATCCAATACGATGCCTATCTCGCCAATGACCGTACCCTCGATGATCCGGAGATCTTTCGAGTAGAGGCCGGTGGCACCGTCCGCTTGCGATTGATCAACGGTGCGACCGCTACCGCATTCTGGATCGATCTCGGCCGGCTGGAAGGCAAGGCTATTGCCGTCGACGGAAACCCGATCGAGCCTATCGCCGGTCGAAGGTTCCCGCTCGGCATGGGCCAGCGGATCGATATCGCAATCCAGCTGCCCAAAGATCAGGGGAGCTGGCCGATCCTGGCCCTGCGCGAGGGTGCGGTTGAGCGCACGGGGTTTGTGCTGGCGACCCGCTCTGCCGCCTTGGCGCGAATCATCCCGAGCGGAACAGATGCCACATCGGCGATCGATGCGACGTTTGAAAGGAGCCTCCGTGCCCGCCAGCCACTTGTCGATCGTCCGGCGGATCGGAAGCAGAGCATGACATTGAACGGCGACATGGCGGCCTACCGCTGGACCCTCAATGGGCAGGCTTGGGGCCAACATACGCCGATTGCCGTCCGGATGGGAGAACGTGTCGAGGTCACTCTGATCAACCAAAGCATGATGGCGCATCCGATGCACCTCCACGGCCATCACTTCCAGGTCGTCGCGGCCGCGGGAAATCGCTTCTCAGGCGCCGTCCGAGACACCGTCTGGGTCCCGGCGATGGGCAACATCACGATCGCATTCGACGCGGCGAACCCCGGTGAGTGGGCATTCCACTGTCATCATCTTTATCACATGGCGAGCGGCATGATGACGTCGGTCGTCTACCAGCAGGGTTGACATGACTTCCCATCATATGGACACGAACCAGCCGGCAACACCACACCATGGAAGCGGCCCGATGCGGACAATAACGATCGATGTTTCAGGTCTGATCTCGATGCTGGATCACCTCGGCGTCGAAAAGCGGCTTCGGGCTATTGTCGGCGTGCGCAACGTCGAGATCAATGCGGCGTCTTCCGGTGCCACCATAACTTACGACGACCACCAGACAAACGCGCAGGCGATTAAGCGTGAAATCGAGGCCTGCGGCTTCCATTGCCGCGGCGAGAGTGTCCCCCGCCATCTCTGCAGGCCGGATGCCACCGCTGTTTCGCGAGCGGAACTCACGACACCTTCTGTGAGCCCCACCCACGATGACCACGCTCATCATCACGGCAACAGGCACCAGGCTGCTGTGCCTGCACACGACACGATGGCGCATGAAATGGGCCATGGTGCCGGCATGGACATGCAGGACATGGTCAAGGATATGCGCAATCGCTTCCTGATTAGCCTGGTGTTCAGTATTCCACTGTTTGCAATGTCCCCCATGGGGCTGGGCGAACCATGGCTGAAGCCACCTCTCGGGTGGAACCCGGAAGTGGTGATGTTCTTCTTCGCCAGTGCAGCGATCCTCTACCCGGTCTGGCCATTCGTCGTCGCTGCCGTGCGTGCTCTCCGCAACGGCGTACTCAATATGGCGGTGCTCGTGTTGCTAAGCGTCGGCACCGGGTACCTATTCAGCGTTGGCGCTACCTTCCTCTTTGCGGGACAGCAATTCTACGAGGCATCCGCCGTCCTACTGGTGTTCATTCTCCTCGGCCACTGGCTGGAGATGAGGGCGCGGGCTGGCGCCTCGGCGGCGATTCGCGCTCTGATGAATCTCGCACCGCCCAAAGCCGTTGTTCTTCGCGGAGGACAGGAGATCGAGCTTCCTACCGCCGACGTTATGAAGGACGACATCGTCATTCTGCGGCCGGGAAACAAAGTGCCGGTGGACGGAGAGGTGATCGAGGGCGAGTCGGCCATCGACGAGTCGATGCTGACGGGAGAGTCGATGCCTGTCAGCAAGAAGGTGGGTGACGCAGTGATTGGCGCCACCATCAACAAGAGCGGCACCCTACGCTACCGCGCGACGAAAGTTGGAGCCGATACCGCGCTTGCGCAGATTGTAAAGCTTGTACAGGAGGCACAGAACTCGAAGGCACCCGCCCAGCTTCTTGCCGATCGCGCGTCCCAGGTCCTCGTTCTCGCAGCCATCATAATCGGCATTGCCACATTCGCTGCCTGGTACTGGTGGTTGGGGCAATCGCTGTTGTTCGCGATGACGCTCACCATCACCGTCTTTGTCATTGCTTGCCCGGATGCCCTTGGCCTTGCCACGCCGATGGCGGTGATGGTCGGCACCGGCCTCGGCGCGATGAACGGCATCCTGTTCAAGAACGCCGGTGCCCTGGAGGAAGCCACCAAGCTCAAGGTCATCGTCTTTGACAAGACGGGAACGCTAACCATGGGCCAACCGAAGGTCGTGGACGTGGTCCCCGCCGCGGGATTCACCTCCGACGAGGTGCTGCGCGTCGCAGCAGCCATCGAACGCGGCTCGGATCATCCGCTGGCACTCGCCATCACAGAGCGTGCGGCGGCGTTGAATGTTCCGGCCATTCAGGGCTTTCTCAATCTGGAAGGCAAAGGAGCACGGGCTGCGATCGAGGGGGCATCCGTTCTTCTTGGAAACAGCCGTTTGATGGCGGAAGAGAATGTCGATTTTGCGGATTTGCAAGAGAGAGCCGAGGCCCTGAAGGGCGCCGGACGGACGGTGGTTCACGTTGCAAGATCCGGCAGGCTTCTCGGACTCGTTGCAATTGCCG
Organism: Dongia sp.; assembly: GCF_041905885.1. Lineage (NCBI taxonomy): Bacteria > Pseudomonadati > Pseudomonadota > Alphaproteobacteria > Rhodospirillales > Dongiaceae > Dongia > Dongia sp. The sequence continues at coordinate 54,325 of NZ_JAYRKD010000023.1, forward strand.
ATGCGCCACGACCAAGTGCCAGAATGACGATCAATGAACTGCGCAAGCGCGGGCTGAAGGTCGCCATGCTGACCGGTGACAACGCCGGCACGGCCGAGAGGATCGGGAAAGATCTCGGGATCGACATCGTCCTTGCGGATGTCTTGCCGGGCCAGAAGGCAAGCAAGATCAAGGAGCTGCAAACCCAGGGCTTCAAGGTCGGCATGGTTGGCGACGGAGTCAATGATGCCCCAGCGCTTACGCAGGCCGACGTCGGCTTTGCGATCGGCGCGGGCACGGATGTGGCAATCGAGAGCGCTGACGTCGTGCTGATGAAGAGCGATCCGCATGACGTCGTCGGTGCAATCGAGTTGTCGCGGGCAACTTTGCGCAAGATGCACCAGAACCTCTGGTGGGCTACCGGATACAACCTGATCGCATTTCCTTTGGCGGCAGGGGTCTTCTATCCCTTCCTCCTTAGCCCGGAGGTCGCCGCGCTGGCCATGTCCGGCAGCTCGGCCTTGGTCGCTATCAATGCCTTGCTATTGAAACGAACAAGACTGAAGGGCCAGAGGGCGGAGACCCTTCCGCCCGACGGTCCGATTGAAACGGCTGCAACGAGGAGAGAAACGTGATGGGTAGCTTTGACATGATGGCGTGGTCTGCCTGGCATTGGGTCGTGTTTGCGGCGTTCGCGGCGCTGATCCTCTATCCGGTCGGCCGGATCCTCACTCGGATCGGTTTCTCTCCCTTCTGGTCGATAATCGTGTTCATCCCTCTTGCGAACCTCATCGGCCTCTGGATCTTGGCGCTTTCCGTTTGGCCTCGCGCGTCCACTGCCAAGAACCGGTGAGCTCGAACTCCACTTATCCGGCCGAGGCGCAGCTGGCATCGGAGGAGCCCTCTATTGTGAAACTCAGAGGATGAAATGCCCCTTACACTGACGTTCCTGGGTGGCGCCGGCACCGTGACCGGCTCGAAATATCTGCTCGATGCCGGAAGCGATAGACTGCTGGTCGATTGCGGCCTGTTTCAGGGCCTGAAGCAGCTGCGGCTTCGGAACTGGACGCCGTTCCCGGTGGAGATAGGTTCGGTCGGCGCGATTGTGCTCACGCATGCGCATCTGGATCACTCCGGGTATCTGCCGTTGATCGTGCGCGACGGCTATAGCGGCCGCATCCATTGCTCATCTGCAACCGAGGAACTCTGCGGGATCCTCCTGCCGGACAGCGGTCATCTGCAGGAGAAGGATGCGGAATTTGCCAATCGGCACGGATTTTCCAAGCACGCACCGGCGCTGCCGCTCTATACGCTTGAAGATGCAAAGCGCTCTCTGGAGCGATTCGTCTCTGTCCCGTTCGAGACCGATCAGGAGTTGCCAGGCGGCGCTCGCCTTCGTCTTCGCCGGGCCGGCCATATCCTTGGAGCAGCAATTGTCGAATTGAACTGGAAGGGCGTTAAGACCGTCTTTTCCGGTGACCTCGGCAGGTACAATGACCCGATGATGGTCGATCCAACGCCTGTCCGCCAGGCTGACTATCTGTTGATCGAATCGACCTATGGCGGTCGGCGCCATGATCGCCGAAATCCTCAGGATGCATTGGCAGAAATCATTGCACGGACGGTGGGACGCGGCGGCACGGTGGTGGTTCCGGCTTTCGCGGTGGGCCGCGCTCAATCTCTTCTCTTCTACCTCGAGCAGCTCAAATCCGCCGGCCGGCTGGGCAATGTCCCGGTCTTCCTGGACAGCCCGATGGCAATCAATGCAAGCGACCTCCTCTGCCGCCACATCGGGGATCAAAGACTCTCGTCCGAACAGTGCAAGAAGGCATGCAGTATCGCTCACTACATCCGAGACGTAGAGGATTCCAAGGCACTTACCGTCAATCCAATGCCGAAGGTCATTATTTCGGCAAGCGGGATGGCCACTGGTGGTCGCGTGCTTCACCACTTGAAGCGATACGCTCCGGATCCCAGCAGCACGATCCTGTTCGCCGGTTACCAAGCCGCAGGAACGCGCGGCGCCGCGATGGTCAGTGGGGCGGAGAGCGTCAAGATTCATGGTGAGTACATTCCGGTGCGGGCACCGGTCGAAAATCTTTCCATGCTTTCAGCCCATGCCGATTCGGATGAGATCCTCAAATGGCTCGGCGGGTTTGAGCGCGCGCCGCGCATGACTTTCATCGTCCATGGCGAGCCCACGGCATCCGACGCCCTGCGGAAACGCATCGAGGAGGAACTCAAATGGCCATGCACCGTCCCGGAGCACGGCCAGAAGGTCAGCCTCACATGACCCGCTCGCTGGCCGCAACTCCGACGACCACCGCAACAGACCACTCGTTGCAAGCCCGTCGCCTGGGCGTTCACACCCAGGATCAGGCGATCGTATTCATGCGAACAGATTGCCACGTTTGCCGCTCGGAGGGCCTATCCGCCCGGTCGCAGGTCTCGGTGCGGTCAGACGATCAAGAGATCGTGGCGACGCTCTATCAGATCTCCACGGATGTCGTTCAGCTCAACGAAGTGGGCCTGTCCGAAGCCGCCTGGCACCGGCTCCAAGTCACCGATGGCGACCGCTTGACCGTACGACATGCGGATCCGGTTGAATCGCTCGCGGAGATGCGGCGGCGCATCTATGGTCACCGGCTGGACGATGGATCGCTCAGATCAATCGTCTCCGATATCGTAGCTGGTCGATACTCCGACGTGCATCTTTCCGCTTTTGTGACGGCTTGCGCCGCGCTTCCGCTCGATCACAACGAGACGATCGCACTGACACGAGTCATGTTCGAGGTTGGAGAGCGCTTGTCCTGGCCGGGCTCGCTCATTGTCGACAAGCATTCAGTCGGCGGACTTCCGGGAAACCGGACCACGCCGATTGTCGTCGCTATCGTCGCGGCGCACGGTCTGACGATGCCGAAGACGTCCTCTCGGGCTATCACATCACCGGCAGGAACCGCTGATGCAATGGAGACGCTTGCACCCGTCGACCTAGATCTCGCCGCGATTCGTCGTGTGGTCGAACGCGAATCCGGCTGTATCGTCTGGGGCGGCTCGGTCCGGCTCAGCCCCGCAGACGATGTCCTCATCCGGGTTGAGCGGGCCCTTGATCTCGATAGCGAAGGCCAACTGATCGCATCCGTGCTGTCGAAGAAAATCGCAGCCGGATCAACCCATGTGGTCCTCGATCTTCCAGTAGGACCGACGGCAAAGATCCGCAGCGCGGACACAGCCGCCACTCTGTCACAACGCTTGGTGGACGTCGCCGGCGCATTCGGATTGCAGGTCAGGGTAGTGCAGAGCGACGGATCGCAGCCTGTGGGGCAAGGCATTGGTCCGGCCCTTGAGGCCCGGGACGTGCTTGCCGTCCTCCAAGATTGCCCGGGCGCACCGGCCGATCTTCGGGATCGCGCCTGCACCCTCGCGGGTGCCCTTTTGGAGCTTGGCGGCGATGTTTTGTCAGGGACAGGCAGGTCGCTTGCAGGGCAGATCCTTGCCGATGGTCGCGCTTGGAGGAAATTTCAGAACATCTGCGAGGCACAGGGCGGAATGCGTATCCCTGCCGAGGCGGCGCATCAACATCCACTCCTGGTCGCTCGGTCCGGTCGGATCGTGCGGATCGACAATCGCAAGCTTGCCAAGCTGGCAAAACTCGCCGGTGCGCCAGATTCGAAGGCGGCTGGCGTGCATATGGAGTGCAAGCTCGGACACCAGGTGCAGGCCGGCCAGCCATTCTGCGTGGTGCATGCGGAGACCCGGGGAGAGCTGGAATATGCTCTCGACTATGCGGCGGCGCATCTCGATATCTTCGAGGTGAGCGCGGATGAGTAACCTCCTTCTGATGCCGATGCCTGGCAACGAGGAAATGACATCCAGGCTTGGCGCAGTGCTGGGCGCCGACGTTGGTATCCTCGAAACGCGTCGCTTCCCGGATGGCGAGGCCTATCTGCGGCTGAGGACGGACGTTTCCGGCCGGTCGCTGGCGATTGTCTGCACGCTTGACCGGCCTGATGAAAAGTTCCTCCCGCTCAGCTTTGCGGCTTCGACCGCCCGCGACTTGGGAGCGGCCCGGATCGGGCTGATCGCGCCGTATCTTGCTTATATGCGGCAGGACAAGAGGTTCAACGAAGGCGAAGCAATCACGTCGAAGTATTTCGCCGCGCTGGTCTCGCCGGAGTTCGACTGGCTCGTGACCGTCGATCCCCATCTCCATCGTTATTCCTCGCTTGGCGAAATCTATGCGATCCCAAGTCGGACTGTGCATGCCGGTCCGGCGCTGTCTGATTGGATCCAGCGCAATGTCACCCGGCCACTCGTGATCGGACCGGATATCGAAAGCGAACAATGGGTGCAAGCGGTCGCGCGCGCCGTCGGGTGCCCATATGCTGTCCTGCGCAAGGAAAGACTTGGTGATCGTGACGTCGTGATATCGCTTCCCGACCTCTCCGCGTGGAAAACTCGCATGCCGGTTCTAGTCGATGACATTGCGTCGTCAGCCCGCACGATGATCGAAGCCTGCAGGAAGTTGGTTTCTGCCGGCCTTCCGGCCCCGATCTGCATTGCCATCCATGCTCTCCTCGCCGACGACGCTTACAAGGAATTGGGAGACGTTGCGGCTCGAGTCGTCACGACGAATACGGTGGTACATGAGAGTAACGACATTGATTTGTGCGGTCTCATTGCGCCTGAGGCAAGAACATTGTCCGGATTGTAGCGAGACCTCCTCTGGCTGAGAACGTCATAAGGGACTTTCCTGAAGGAAATGCCTTTGGACGTCTTGCTCAGCCATATGTGGCCGATGGCGCTGATTGCAACTGGTACCCTCTCGCTGGGAGCATGGCTGTTCCGCAATCAGCTATCCTGATATCTGTGCGCTGCAAGGGATAAGGAACCAATACACGGTGCGGACCTGGCTGGCGAAGCATTGCCTCCAGGGGACTTACAGCCCGAACCGCCGGAGCTCGTTCCCCCCGGCAAAGCCGTATCCCTTTAACGCCATTTTACAGGGCCGGGCTTCTCTGGCAGGCTGTGACCGTTCGTCGCCTGTTCGCGCGGCCGGACGAATTTGGGGGCTACCTTGTCGGATGCAATGCAACTGCTGCTCGACCGCTGGCGAGCCGATCCGAACGGGACCTATCGGTCCTGGTTCCTTTGGGAAGAGCGCATCAAGAATTTTCGCTCGATCCGGCGCGGGCTTCAGGAAGTCGTGACTGAAATCGAGAACGGCACCTTCGGCAATGCATATCGAGGTTCCACGCTCGAGACGGTCGTTCACTCGATCGCTGAGCAGCGTCAGATCTTCAGAGGTGCCGACCATGCATTCCTCTGGAAGCCGAAGCTGCGTATACCCGACATTTACGAGCACGCCGACAACCAGCGTGCATTCGGTCGACTCCTTGACGTCTGCCTCTGCTGCGATGCCGATGAGCAAATCCTGGCAGCGATCCACGACATCGATGCAAAGAAGATCAAGGGCCTGGGACCCGCGGTCGCGAACCTCCTGTATTTCCTCCACCCGACGCTGGTTCCGCCTTTCAACACTGCTATCGTCAATGGCTATAACATCCTGACGGGTGCAAAAGTTAAGCTTGGCCGCTGGGACGAATTCCTGGCCATGCGCAAAGGGATCCTGGAACTCAACGCTCAGTATCGCAGTGTTCTCTCCAACGATCTCGGCGCCGTTGGCGGCCTGTTGTTCGACATCGGCAGCGGGCGCTATCCCGCGCCTCCACGGGAAGACGACAAAGCAGCCGTGCTGGCCTGGCAACAGGATTTGGCGCGCGTCCGGGAAGAGGCGTTCAAGGCGAACAAAATCATCACCGAAGCTCGCGCGAGCGATCATACGCACACCGAGATCCAAAGCTGGCTGCGGGACCTGGGAATTGCCCTCGGCTACGACGTGTGGGTGGCCGCGAACGACCGCGGCCGGCAACTGAACGGTGGCAAGCTGGGCGATGGTTGCCTGGACACCCTTCCCGCAATGGCGACGGGCGAAAGCAACGATGCTGTTCGCCTGATCGACGTCCTATGGCTGGACAAGGCCGCTGGTGGCATCGTCGCCGCATACGAGGTCGAGCATACAACGTCGATCTACTCCGGCATCGTGCGCATGTTAGACCTCGCCCTTGGAGACAAAGCGCATGCATTGGAAGGCCTCTTTCTCGTCGCCCCGGACGATCGCGAGGGAGAGGTGCGCGCGCAAGTCGCCCGGCCGGCTTTCCGCCGGATCACTGACCTCAAAGTGCTCTATCTGCCCTACGGTGAGTTGCGCACGCACCGAGAGGCGATCGCCCGGTTCGGCCATGGCATGAAACCAGTGCAGTCCATTGCACGCGTCCTGGCCTGAGGCCCGTCCCAAATGATTCGGTCTGCACGGCGGGTTTCAAGAGGCTTCAACCCGGTGGGGAATCAGCGGAAGTCCTGGTCGTATGTGAATTCGATTTCGGTCGGCGTCGTATCGCCCTTCTTGGTGACCGCGAGCAGTATGCGATAGGTTGCACCCGTTGGGAGTTCAAAGAAGTTGCCATAGGTGACGGTATCGGCAATCGCCATCGGTTCCAGAGCCTTTGACTGCGGTTCGCGGCCGGATCTGGTCACGGTCGCCGCCACTGTCGCATCGCTGATCCGGTCGCCAGTGGCGGCATCGAAGATCGCGACAAGCAAGTGATAGCTGGGCTGTCCCGACGCTCCCGCACCGTGCAAGTCGGCTTCGCCGTGGCTCCGGGCGACGCCGCGGGCGATCGCGGCGGGAACGACGCCGAAGTAGGCTGTGAGCCCCTGTGTCGTGACGGTTTGGCCGCTGTCTTGGGCGTGGGCCGACCCGATGCCCAAGAAGGCTCCGGCCAGAACAACCGCTACAAGCGAGACAACCTTCAACATTTCTTCATCCTCATACCCTTGCCGGACCCATCTGCCGAGACAGCCGCCGACCTCCTCACGCTTGAGCTGCAATCGCCGGTCTCTTTGTCCTCGCCTCAACCGGCACGAGCTGCCCCGCTACGCTCCTCAAATCGTCAGCAGACATCGTCTCTTTAATCAGCAATTCCGCGGCCGCGTTTTCGAGCAGCTTGCGGTTCGATTCCAGAACAGTGACGGCCTTCTCGAATGCAGTTTCGATGAGCCCTCGTACGGCGCTATCGATGGCAGTCGCAGTCTCCTCCCCGTAGTGCCGCGGGTGCCAGTCTCCACCGCCAGGCACTCCAAGTAGGGGCGCCGGCTCAGATTCATAAGAGACCTGCCCGAGTTTTGGATCCATGCCGAAGCGAACCACCATGCTGCGAGCAATCTCGCTTGCCTTGGCGAGATCGTCCGCCGCTCCGGTGGACACTTCCTCAAAGGCCAGGTTCTCCGCTGCACGTCCACCGAGCAGCACGGCCATGCGGTTCATCAACTCGGCACGGTCCACCAGAAAACGGTCCTCAATCGGCCGCTGAATGGTGTAGCCGAGGGCGGCAATCCCGCGCGGGATGATGGAGACCTTCTGGACCGGATCGACGCCGGGCAACGCCATCGCGACCAGCGCATGGCCCATCTCGTGATGCGCGACGACCGCGCGCTCATGAGGATTAAGGAGGCGATTGCGCTTCTCAAGTCCGGCGACGATCCTCTCGATGGCCTGGGTGAAGTCGTCCAAAGTCACACTGTCGGCACCACGGCGCGTGGCGAGGAGTGCCGCCTCGTTGACGAGATTTGCAAGATCGGCTCCCGAGAAACCCGGCGTCAGCGCCGCGATGTCATCGACCGGAATGCCGGAGGCGAGCTTGATCTTCTTAAGGTGCACACGAAGTATCTCGGATCGCCCCTTCTTGTCCGGACGGTCGACCAGAACCTGTCGGTCAAAACGCCCGGCGCGCAGCAGTGCCGGGTCGAGGATCTCCGGCCGGTTGGTGGCGGCAAGCAGCACGACACCGATCGATGTGTCGAAGCCGTCCAGCTCGCTTAGAAGCTGATTGAGCGTTTGCTCCTTTTCGTCATGGCCACCGCCACCGGGGATGAAGCTGCCGCGCGCCCGACCGAGTGCGTCCAGCTCGTCGATGAAAACGATTGCAGGCGCTTGTTTGCGCGCTTGCTCGAAGAGGTCGCGCACGCGTGCAGCTCCGACGCCCACGAACATCTCGACGAACTCCGAACCGGAGATGGAGAAGAAGGCGACGCCCGCTTCGCCGGCGACTGCACGCGCCAAGAGGGTCTTACCGGTACCGGGAGGACCGACCAGCAGTACGCCCTTCGGAACATGCGCGCCAAGCCGACCGTAACGCTGTGGGTCCTTGAGGAAGGAGACGACTTCCTTGAGTTCATCCTTCGCTTCATCGACCCCCGCCACATCGGCGAAGGTGGTCTTGATGTCGGTCTCAACGAAGACTTTTGCCTTGCTTTTGCCGATTGCCATCATGCCGCCCATGCCATGGCCGGACGCCATGGGGCGGACGAGGAACATCCACAGCAACAAAAACCCGAGTGTCGGCATCAGCCAGCCCAGGACCGATTGCCAAAGGCCAGGTCCGGCCTGCCCGGAAAAGCTCAAATTATCCTTCTGGAGCCTCTCCGCGAGCGCGGGTTCGACCCGATTGGTCAAGAAATGTTGCGGCTCATTCTCCTGGGCGTCCTTAATGGTGCCGCTAATGGTTGTCTGTCCGATGAGCAGGTCGGAGATCTTCCCCTCATCCGCCAGCTTTTGGAATTCGCTGTACGGAATCTCCTTGGTATGAGACGGCTGGTTGAGCCAACTCTGAATGAGCATGACCGCCAAGAACGCGGCGATGACGTACAAGAAGTTGATTTGATGCTCGCGCTTGATTTCCATGGTCCTTGTCCTAACAGAGAGGCGCCGTGATCTTCCTCGAAGGCCGATCTTACCGCGGCTCTAGCGCTGCCCCATCTGCCCGTCCTTCGCGCCGCCGGTAAGACGTCCCAGCCTGGGAATGAACGCCGGCACATCGCGCATGTAGGACTTGTAGGCCTCGCCGAATTCGGCAATCGACTCCCGCTCTTCAATGCGCGCGAGGCGCGAATACATGAAGACCAAGACCGGAAACATTGCCAGAGTCAGCAATGTCGGCCATTGCAGCAAGAAGCCGAACATCACCAGCACGAATCCGTCATACTGTGGGTGACGCACATAGGCGTAGGCTCCAGTGGTTGCCAGCATGTGGCGGTGCTGCGCGTTGTAGAGCACCTTCCACCCGGCCGAAATGAGCCAGAAGCCGCCGCCGATGAAGATGAAGCTCAGCAGATGGAAGGGTCCGAAATGCGGGTTGGCGCGCCAGCCGAACATCTCCTCGAGGAGGTGCCCAGCGTCATGGGAGAACCAATCGATGCCCGGATAGCGGCTTTGCAGCCAACCCGAGAGCAGATAGATCGTCAGCGGGAAGCCGTACATTTCGGTGAAGAGCGCCACGAGGAACGCGCTGAAGGCACTGAAGGAGCGCCAGTCGCGCTTTGTCTGCGGCCTGAAGAAGGTGAAAGCAAAGAAGATGAAGATGGCCGAGTTTACGACAACCAGCAGCCACAAGCCGTAAGCGGGAGCATTGTCATCCATGGAGATTCTCCAAATCGAGTTTGAGCCTCAATGCTGATGCGGCGGGCTGTTCTGGCGCTTGTCGGACCGCACTTCATCAGCGTCCCCGCCTCCGCCATGCCCCCCGTGACCGCCGTGCATGAAGATATGCAATAGCGGACATGCGAGGATCAGCAGGAGGGGCAAGTATCCAAGAAATGGAATGAGATGTGCCCGATGCTCCGCCACGAGATAGAACCCGCCGATCGCGAGGAACGCGATCAGCACGATGTTCGTGCGCGATGCAAAGAAGCCGTCTTTGTTACGATCGTGCTCAGTATGATCCATATCGACACTCCTTCAGCTTTCTGCTCGGGAAACACCGGCGAACTTAGGCTACCAGTATGGCAACGCGACGACTTTGACTCAGCGCAACCCGGCATCGTCGGCAATGCCTGCTCACCCCAGCTGATGCGATGGCACAAGAAGGCGCGGCAACCCGATGCTGGCCAACAGGCCTACCAAGACCACGACAGAGGTAAGTGTAAACGATGCATTGACGAAGACTTTGGCGTCGAAGAACAGGCCTCCGGCGGCCGATCCAATCGCCTGGCCAAGGCTCGCGACAGCCGTCTGCCACCCAAGCCGGGTACCTTGCATTTCGCCGGCGCCAAGCGAGATCCAGTAAGTGGCGATGGGCGAGAGGACCCCTGCACTGGCTGCCACCACGGCCACAGAGATGGCCATTGCGACGCCGGTTTCTGCGAGAGGCACCACCGCCAAGCTACTCGCCAGAATGGCAAGCGCTGGTGCAAAGAACCAACGCGTGAATTCTATCTTGATGAACGGTGAGAACACTAACGTCTGAACGACGAGCATCACCAAACTGCACTCCATGAACATGAGGCCGAGCTGCGAGATGTTCATGCCAAGGGTTTGCGTACCCAGCAGCGACAAGCCGACTTCAAAGGCTCCCACCGCCAGGGCTGTCACGAACGATACGGCGAGCAATCGCCAAAGGACGGTGCCATTGGAGGGAGGATTGAGCGCCGCCTGCCTATCGATCGCGCGCGGGACTCTTTCCGGCACTAGCTTCCAGATCGCAAGCGCAATCACGAGCGCAAGGGCTGCCGTGATATAAGAGGGCGCCTGCAACGGTATTCCCGTGCTTGGCCCCGGCGTGACTTCTCGGGCAATAAGCGAAGTTAAGCCGCCGAGCATGGGGCCGATCAAGAAGCCGGAAGCACCGGCAATGTTGACCATTGCGAACCGATGTGCGCGCCACTCTTTCGACGGTGCGTGATCGCCGATCAGGGCGTAGACGGCCGGCGTGATCGCTGACGCAAACAGCCCGTTGAGAAGACGCGAAAGATAGAGCAGTGCAAGCGTATCCGCGATGGAGAACAGTGCCAGGGTAGATGCGAACCCCAACAGACCAGCCAAGATCACGGACCGGCGACCATGCCGGTCCGCTGCGCGGCCCCACAGCGGCGCAAATAGAAAGAGCGCGAGCGTATAGGTTCCGGTGAGCATCCCGGTATGTCGCGATAAGCTCTCGCGATCCGATGTTCCAACAATCTGCGCAATCATGGGCGGCAGAACGGGCAGCAGGTAGCCATATCCGACCGTAATCACGAACATAGCCAACAGCAACGAAATCAGGCTCGACCATCGCAGTGGATGAACGATGCGTTCTTCAATAACGCCGTCACCGGGAACATATGCACCGGCTTGCGCTGGATTGTTGTTTCCGCTGACCCAGTTCGCATTGTGCTTTTGCACAAATCGAGAATCCGCGATCTTGACCGCTGCCATATGCGCACTCCGCAGTGAGACGCCGCTCAAGGCCAGTGTCCATGTGAACAGTCGCGCCACGACCGGCTAGATGTAGCGCGGTGTTAATATTTCGGAAGGCGGATACCGGAGAAATCCTGGCGCATCGCCCTCTCAGCTCAGTGGAGAATCACTCTTTCCGCCAGGCATCGCCAAGAACCACTGTCTTTCGATAAATCGAGGACAAGTGTAGGACGGGAACCTGGTTGAGCTAGACGTCACCGAGCGCAATGTCACCCGGTCAGGTGAGGCGAGGCGGCCGCTCGTCGGGAGATTTTTGTAGCCCGCCAGATTCTGAGAGATCTCTTGCACTGGTGTCGCTCAGCGAGAACATCGAAATCGGCGGCAAGTCGTCGGAGGAAATGAGGCTGACAGAGGGGCATGGACAGTTTGCGCCGCAACATGGAAAAGGCGCCTTGGACTGGCCGCAAGGTTGCGGCGCGGGAGCCTCGGTCGATGCCTCGTACATGACGCTTCGCGCGATTCCTTCGGCCGCTACGCTAACCCCGGGCTCGTTCGGAGCGGTGGCTTGAAATTCCACGCGGAGTTCGAGAGCTGAAGAGGCGGCGGACGGCTCGGCAAGCACGAGCCCGGCGATCAAGAACATCACCGCAGCAATCCGCGACGCAAAGTCTGCTCGTTCCATCCACATGGATCAGCACCACGAGTTTCGTCCAATAGCCATGAGGCCACGTGACGGAGCCTCTAACATTGATCCAAGTCAATGCTTGCCGGAATAGCCCATTGCTGACAGGGAAGCGCCCGTTCCTCAGGCTGCTATTCGATCAATCCGCGGGGCGAGCTATGGCTTCAGGCATGCCCGCTACAGTCGCGCAATATAGCTTGCTTCTCCTGCCAGGCCCGCACCCAGGTCGCATGCTACCGATGCGCCAGATATCGCAGTTCTCACCCCTTCCGGCTCAAATCGTATCGCGCTCTGGTGCGATCCGTCCAATGATGCCGGGGCTGGCCACCGCTCCAATCATCGCGACGATCAGCATTGTGCCGGTTTGCTCGACAAGCATATCCATCGCCATTGAGTCCGGATGGGGAACGAGGATCCTGAGGCCAATCCACACGGCGGCAGCCACGGCAATCCCGCCAAAGGCTCCAGCAATCGCCGGGCGAGCTGACGCGCTACGAGAGATTTGAAAGCCGAAGAGCACCAACAGTGGGACCGAAAGAACTATAGCGGACAGAACGCAATCGATGCTGGGTTCCAGCAGAAGACCTGAAAAGCCACTGGCTGCCCATTGCCGCACCGCCTCAGGCACGAGGACCACAGACCACGCCGCTGAAACGGGCAGCGTGAGCAACACGGCTCGTGATGATCGACCGGGCGCGCTTGTGACAAAGGCCGCGTACGCAGCCAAGAGCGATGTGAATGCCGCTGCGAGCAGGCTCGCAACCACAGCCGGACCGGAGGTGAACGCAACGGTGTTTCCGTGCCTGCCGAGAAGATCGGTCATCGCAAGCCCCAGCGTCACAACGACGCAGAAGCGCAACACTTTGCGCTCCGGAGACTCGATAGGTTCGACCGGCTGAGCTCTCTCCGTGAGCCGTGAAATCAGATCAGAGGTTTCCATCGCTCTCTCCGGATCGATATACTTTTGCCATTCGTCGGCTACGGGAGATTCGTTACTTGCGGCCTCTCGGAACGCCGCATGTGCATTGCCGCCGATCGGGTCGGGCGCTATGTTAACATTTGTATACTCTGGCAGCGGGACAAGTGGCGCTTCCCATCGTTCATCACGGGTCATGACCGGCAACCCCACCCAAGGACCGGCGCAGCACTAGAATGGGCGATACGGCCGCCTACTCACTCCTCTTCAGCTCATCCTTTCTCGCGGCGACGTTGGTGCCCGGCTCCTCCGAAGCAACCTTGGCCGCGCTGGTAGTATCGCGGCCGGCGGAAACATGGGCGCTCATGACCGTCGCCACCATTGGCAACACTCTCGGTTCCGCAGTCAATTGGATGTTGGGACGCTGGTTTGCAGAGCTTGCCACCCGCAAGTGGTTTCCGGCCTCCAGTATGGCGCTTCAAGCGGCCGTGGACAGATTTGGCCGATTCGGCAACTGGCTGCTTCTGTTCGCTTGGCTGCCGGTCATTGGAGATCCGATCACCGTGGCGGCTGGCGTCCTTCGCGTAGACTTCCGGCTGTTCATCGTCCTGGTCGCGGTCGGGAAAGCGGCCCGGTACCTCGTTGTGCTCTGGGGCGCCAGGGCGCTCATGCCATTCTTTTAGCGCAGGCCCGAAAATGGATATTTACCTTGTATCGGCGCGGATATCGGGGCAATGATTGATCATGGCCCGCCAGTCGTTCGCCACCGTGTTTGCGTTTGTTTTCAGCATCCTGGCTGTTCTCGGGACGGCGACCACGGCGCCTGTCGGCTCGGGTTACGCCAAGCACTCCGTTGAAGTCGCTGCCGCCCAATCCCAGGTTTCTGACTGCTCCGACAGCGAGCGCGGAGACCGTGGCCCCCCACGCTGCAGCTTGTGCGTCGCACTCTGTGGGGCGGCTTTCACCGCCATCCTGCCGGACGCGGCTTCGGTCGCCTCTCCCATCCGCAGCACAGCCAATCCGCTCGAGATCGAGCGCTTTTCAGATTGGCGCATCGCTCCAGACGATTCCCCTCCCCGCGCCTAGATCACGCGCCTTGCTACCCTGGAAGTCTTAGTCCCTTGACGGGCTGAGGCTGGCAAAGCCGCAAGCTCGGCTAACGGGTCCGCTATGCGGACGATGTAGCAAGCCCGCCGCAACACGATCGTCTGGCTCCGCAGAAGGAGGAAGTCGTAACCATTGTTCGAGTGCGAGGAAGAGAGTTTCCGTTGAAGAATCCAACGCTCGTCGCAGCAGGCGTCGTTGCTGCCGTTCTGGTCGCAATCGGCGGCTGGCAATTGGCCGAACGGGTTTCGCCGGCCGATCCAATCAATGCGGAGACGGTTGTGCGCGGCCAGAAGGTCTATGTCGCCAACTGCGCCTCCTGTCATGGAGATCGGCTGCAGGGACAGCCGAATTGGAAAGAACAAACGGCGGAGGGAGTCCTGCCGGCACCGCCGCACGATGCGACTGGGCATACATGGCATCACCCTGATCAGCAGCTGTTCAAGATCACGAAGCTCGGCGTCGCAGCCCTGGCAGCGAATTACAAGACGAACATGGTCGGTTTTGGCGATCGCCTGCCGGACCAGGAGATCTGGGACGTGATCGCATACATCAAGAGTACATGGCCGCCGGATATTCAGGAGCGCCAGCGCGCAACGACGAAGAGCGCCGCCGAACAGGGCCTCGGTCCGTCGGGCGCACAGTAGCTGAAGATGGCTGCTTCAACGCAAGGAGAGAGCGAGTGACCAGGAGACGACGGCCGATCTTCAGGAAGCAGGTTTCTGGACGACAGAAGGTCGTGCGGACGCTCATTGCCGTGATCCTGCTCACGCTGCTGCTGGGCGCGGGTGTCGGATTGGTGGCTTCTTGATCGGCTGCAAGCAACGGCAAACGGAGAAAGTACAATGGATGTACCCATGAACCCACACTCGGTGATCGGCCGATTGAGTCTCGGCGGCAGCCATCTCGTTCATCTCACCATGCGGATGTATGCAGTCGCTGCCGCGGTGGCGATCTTCACCTTTGCCGCGCTCGGGACGATCACCGCCCTCTGGCCGAACCCCTTTTTCATTCGGATGACCCCGGTCAGCGGAGCGGAAATCCCTGTTCTCGGCTTGCAGTCGCTGCTTTTCGGTCTCTACATCGCCTTGCCGAAGTCGTCCTGCGGCATCAAGTCAGTCGGTGCCGGCAGTCTCTTCACATTTCTGGGCGTGGCCTGCCCGATCTGCAACAAGCTCCTGGTCGCCCTCTTCGGAACTGGTCTGCTGCTGACCTACCTGGAACCGGCCCGCCTCTATCTCGGTCTCGCCGGGCTCGTCGTGACCGGTGCCGCGCTCCTGCTGAAGTCAGCCAATGTCGCGGTGGATGCAGGATTGGAGAAACCGGCGGGGGACTTGTCATGATTGCGGCCCTTCGGAGGCCAGCGCTCAAGGCCGGGGCACCGTTCGTCTTCATGTTGATATCACTGTCGCTCGCGGTGCCCGCCCAGGCGCGCTCGTATCCCAATATCTTTAACTCGAAGGAGATCGCCTCGGTCAACTGGACGGTCAAGATCGGTTCCGTCGTTCAATGGAATGCCATGCTGAAGCGCTGGCAGGGCGGTGCACCCTGCGAGAACAGCACCTGTACCGGTAAAGGCTGGGATCAGCTCGTAGCCAAGGTTCGAGCGGTGGGCAACCCGATGGCAATGATCAAGGAAGCCAATCGGCTAATGAATGATCCCGTCCAGCATCCCTATATCCTCGACATCGATAATTGGGGCAAGGACGAATATTGGGCGACGACCTTTCAGTTCCTCCGCAAGAGCGGCGACTGCGAAGACTATGCAATTGCCAAGTACATGCTGCTGAAGGCAGTCGGCTATCCAGTCGAGAACATGCGGATCGTGACAGTGCGGATTCGCAGCCTAGGCGGGCTCGGACATGCCGTGCTGGTCGTTTATGAGGGAAGCGGGGCCCTCGTACTCGACAACCGTGTGGCCTCGGTGATGGACGAAAAGCTCGTTCGATTGGAGTTTCAGCCCGCGCTTTCGATCAATGAGTTGTCCTGGTGGGTTCACCTGCCGGGGAAGTGAGACGATGGAGGTCTTTAGCCATGCGTAACAGCATTCCTGTCCGTTTCCTGGCGCTTGCGGCCCTTCTGGCCGTCCTCTCATCGCGCGCGGAGGCCGAGAGCGGCACGGCCGTCATATCCGACATTGGCTCTGTCAATTTGGACGAGTTCGTTCAAGAAGCTCAGTCGCCGGTGCCCGACTGGCTCGGCCCACTCGACTTCCCGCAGGTCCCGGTGCCGAGGGAGCAGGACGTCTTCCGCGACCCAGCCACACCCGTTCTCGGAAACCCGGATGGGGACGTCAACGTAGTCGAGTTCTTCGACTACCATTGCAGCTATTGCAAAAAGGTAGCGGCAGACCTCCGGGAGCTCATCCGCACGGATCCAGGGATTCGCCTGGTGATGAAAGAGTATCCCATCCTCGGCGAGGACTCCGTCACCGGCGCCAAGGCCGCGCTTGCCGCGGCGAAACAGGGCCGCTACCGCGAGATGCATGAGACGCTCATGGCGTATCGCGGGCAGTTCACACCGGCAGCGCTGGAGTCGCTAGCTGCTGACGCTCAGGTCGATCCCCAGCGCATGTTCAATGACATGCAGGGGCCGGATATCCAGGAACAGATTTCAAAAACCCTGCTTCAAGGACGAGGTTTGGGCTTCAGCGGTACGCCCGGATTCATCTTCGGCCGGATTCCGGTTCCTGGTGCGATCTCGCTCGACGACATGCGAAAGCTGGTTGCCGAGGCGCGACGCAAAGCTTGCGCATCGGCGCCGTGCTTGGGTTCCGCGTCGCAATTGGCAGGGGACGTCCTGCCAGTGGTCTCGCCTGACGATCATAAGCAATGAGACTCAGAGCATGCTTCGCGACGCCCTCCTCCGCCGGTCCCCTATGACCGCCGCCGCCGCAGCCCTTGTACAGCCCGCCGCAGCCCCTTCGCGCACTGCCTGGATCGACATGGCCCGTGGCATGGCGGAAGTGTCGGTGGTCACCTTCCACATCCTGCAAGCGATGAACAATGCCGGGCTGACGCCCAAGGGTTTGTTCGATTTCTGGACGCCGGTCGGCGACATGATACGCATGCCGCTGATGATGTTCGTCGCGGGTCTCTTCGTCGAATACTCGCTCCGGAAGGGGCCGAAGGCCTATTTCACCGGCAAGCTGCAGCGCGTGGTCTGGCCCTTTCTCGTTTGGGCGCATGTCTATTCGATCTATTGGTACATCAAGCCGTCGCCCTTCGATCAACGGACTTTAGGTGAGGTCCTGATGACCGTGATCACGCCGGGCTCGCATCTCTGGTTCCTGCAATCTCTGTTCATCTACTACGTCGCAGTATTCTTCCTGCTGAAGCGCGGGATCTGGGTCACCCTGGTAGTCTCCGCGCTGGTGCTTGCGGTCATCCCATTCTTCGAAGCGGAGGAGATCCGGCGCTTGTCCTATCTCTTCCTGTTCTTTGTTTTCGGCATCGGCTTCAATCGTATTCTGCGCACCAGGGGATTCCCGTTCGGGCCGATCGTCGGCGCCTCGCTGGTCGCGCTTGCCATTGTGCTGCCGGTGATGATCACCCGCGAGTTCGGCTTTTCGAAGTACTATCTGGTTGCGATTCCGGCGTCGATCGTCGGCGTTGGCGCCTGCTTGGCGATCTCAAGGTTGGCTGTGCATATCCCTGGCGTGAACTGGCTGCTGACTCTGTTCGGCACTTTCTCGCTGGAGATTTATAGCGCCCACGTGATCTTCTCGTCGTTCACACGACAGGTTCTGATGAAGCTGTTTCACTGGGAGTCGTTCTGGCCGATCTTTCTGCTCTGCACCGCGGCTGGTCTGTTCATGCCAATCGTGATGGCTCTGGCCCTGCGCCGGTTCGGTCTCGACGTGGTGTTCGAATGGCCGAAGCATCTGTTCCGCCGCGAACCGGCGGTCGAGCCGCAGAGCTTCTAAGGACTACGCGCGACGCGCCGGTTCAAAGTCCGGCGCGTCGCGCGGGGTTCATACGGCCGATCTTCGGCAGCTTTCCGCACGGAGGCGCGAGGCCTTCATCGGAACCGAGAATCGATGCATCCGAACCTCCCTACATCCCGTGTTCTTTCTGCCACTTCTCCATCTCGGCGATCTCCTCCTTCTGCGATTTGATTATCTGCTCCGCCATCTTCCGCAGCATGGGATCCTTGCCGTATTTGAGCTCGACTTCGGCCATGTCAACTGCACCTTGGTGATGTGGCATCATCATCATAACGAAATCCTTGTCCGGATCGCCCGTCGGCTTCATGGTCTTCATCTTGCTCATCATCTTGTGCTGGGCATCCATGAACGCCGCCGACGAATCCTGGGCTGCGGCCGGATTGATGCCGTTGATCGTCGATCCGCTGAATGCGACGAACAGTACGGCGGCGGCAATGCGTGAACGGAACTGCATGAAATTCTCCTGTGATTGCTCGGTTGGCGGGCGGCGCCAGAAAACCGCCGAACGCGGGCTCCTGGACCACACAGATTTCGCGTCAACGAACGAGCCAGGGAGGACGAGGACGACAATCAGGATTGCTGCACTCCATGAGCAGAGCCGAGTCGATACTCGGTCTATGCCGATCCATTTCGGCAAAGGCGCGGGGCACGGAGAAAATGGATAGGGTGCATGCCTCACAGCACCGCACCTGCGCGCTTGCGCAGCCGCCATAATTTTGCGAAGCGAATGTTACGTCGCCCGCAATTGCCTCACCCGGATGACGGTCCGCCCAACCGAGGGCGTGCGCGGAAGCCGGCGTCGGGACGGCGAATAGGACTAAAAATATCAGCAGCCGCAAAGACTTACGCATGGCCTCCTCAGGATCGGCATGATCTAAACCCGAGGCCGTGTCGACCGTTCCGCACCTGGTAATGATTACACCCGCGGATATCGGGCAGCAGGAGTCGCGACAACAGATGAACAGCCCCCAAGTGATGTCCTCGGGGGCTGCATCGCGTCAGTTCGTTCAGTCGATCAACTTCGTCTTGCTGACCATGCCGGCCTGATAGTGGCCTGGCATTTGGCACGCAAACTCGAGACTTCCCTTAATCGGTTTTGTGAAAGCCCAGATCAGTTCCTTGGTCTCGCCGGGTTGCAACGTGACGGCAGTCTTGTCGTTTTCGTGCTCCATATCCGGCATCTTTTCCATCATCAGAG
Source organism: Dongia sp. (assembly GCF_041905885.1). NCBI lineage: Bacteria > Pseudomonadati > Pseudomonadota > Alphaproteobacteria > Rhodospirillales > Dongiaceae > Dongia > Dongia sp. The sequence goes on from NZ_JAYRKD010000023.1 coordinate 73,443, forward strand.
CATGGGCGCGCTGGCTAGGTGAATCGCCGACGGAGAACTCGTGCGGCATCGCGCCCTTGTTCGTGACGACGAACTTCACCACATCGCCCTTCTTGATATTAAGCGGTTGGTGAAGGAATTTCATTTCGCCGTCGGCCTCGACTGCCTCAACCTTGATCGTCTGTGTCACCTTTTCAGCTTTGCCGGGCTCACCAAAATTGTAATGCCCACCTTCATGGGTACCCGTCGCGCCCGCCAATGTCGGGGCGACGACCACGGTGGTTGCAAGCATCAAAGCGGAAAGAGTCGTTTTCATGTTAGTTCCTTGTTCTGGTATTCAGCGAATTCGATTCAAAGCGACTTCTTCAGTTCATATGCGACCGTTCCTTCCGGATGTTCGTACCAACCGGGATCGGCATAGTCGCCCGGCGCAATGTCCTTTCTCACTTTCAACACCGTGAACATGCCTCCCATCTCGATAGGCCCGAATGGGCCTTCTCCGGTCATCATGGGGAGGGTGTTCGCCGGCAGTTCCATGCCCATGGCAGCCATGTCCTGCATTTCGGCCATGCCGTTTTCGCCCATCGGCATGTACATGTATTCCGGAAGCAGCTTGGCAACCTTCTTGCTCGCGTTCTTCTGGTCGACGCCGATCATGTTCGGCACCTCGTGACCCATCGGCCCCATCGTGTGGTGCGATTTGTGGCAATGGAACGCCCAGTCCCCCTCCACATCAGCGACGAATTCGATCGCCCGCATTGCGCCGACCGGCACATCGGTTGTCACCTCCGGCCATTGCGCGGATGCCGGCACCCATCCCCCATCCGTGCCAGTCACTTTGAACGAGTAGCCGTGCAGGTGGATCGGATGGTTGGTCATCGTGAGATTGCCGATCCGGATGCGGACCCGATCGCCCTTTCGGACGACTAAAGGATCAATGCCGGGAAACGCCCGGCTGTTGAAGGTCCACATGTTGAAGTCGGTCATCTCTGCGGTGTTGGGCACGAAGGTGCCGGGATCGATATCCCAGCTCGCCAGCAGGAAGCAGAAGTCGCGATCGACCCGATGCGCGCCGCTGCGCGGGTGGACGATGAACATGCCCATCATCCCCATCGCCATCTGCACCATCTCGTCGGAATGCGGGTGGTACATGAAGGTACCGCTCTGCCTGAGAGTGAACTCGTAGACATAGGTCTTGCCCTTGGGGATATGGGGCTGGGTCAGGCCGCCGACGCCGTCCATGCCGCTCGGCAGCAGGATGCCGTGCCAGTGGATTGTCGTATGCTCTGGCAGCTTGTTGGTGACGAAGATCCGAACCCGGTCTCCTTCCACCGCTTCGATGGTCGGCCCCGGTGAGGCGCCGTTATAGCCCCAGCAGTTCACCACCATCCCCGGTGCGAACTCGCGCCGCACCGGCTCGGCGACCAGGTGGAACTCCTTGACCCCATCATTCATCCGCCAGGGCAGCGAGCCACCATTCAAGGTGACGACCGGCGTGTAACGCCCCTCCGTGGGCGTGGGCGCGCGGGTAGAAGGGTCGGGAAAGCGCTCGGGCTCCGCCGGGGCCGCACTCACTTTGCCGGCAAAGCCGGCAAAGCCAGCACCGGCCGCAAGGGTCACGCCCGAGGCTGCGAAGAACTCTCTTCGGTTCATAATTCTCTCCTTAATTCTTCGGCAACGCTCCGCCGAGCGTCTGGGTAAGTTCTGCTTCGGCGATCCAATAGTCGCGCAGCGCTTCTACATAGTCGCGGCCGGCCTCGATCTCGCCTTGCGTGTCCGCGATCAGGTCGTAGACCCCGAGCAGCATGCCGTTGTATTCGAGCTGGGTTTCGCCAAGGATTGCCTGGGAGAGCGGCAGAACCGTCTCCTTCTGGTACTTGGCGAGGTCATAACGGGTCTGAAGTACCGCATAGTTCTCGCGTACTTCTGAGCGGACATCGACGGCGGTGTGCCAAAGCGCCCACCCATTCCGCTCCTGCAGCGCGTCGAAGCGCCGCTCGAGGGCATGCTCCTCGAGCCCGGAAAATTCCGGGCGCGTCGCGGGCAGATCGGGCAGTTTCAGGGGCGCGGCCCAATTCGCTTCGTCGCCCCAGAGTACAAGGAGACGGTTCAGGGCTTCCCGCGCCGCTATGGATTCGAGTTTTGCTTCGGCAAGACTCTTGACCACCTCGGCATGCGACATCTGCTGCAATGCCTGGGACCGGCGGTTAGTGGTGCCCGCCGCATATTGGGCGTTCGCCAGTTCTGCGGCGGCCTGAGTCGCGGTCGCCGCCTGCTCCAGCATCGCCTGGAGCTGGTGCGCGGCAACCGCCTCGAAATAGGCCTTGCGCACCACTTCGCCGGTTTCGAGGAAATCCTCTGTGACATCCAGGTAGGTGTCGGGAAATTCGCGCGGGCGAATCGTGTTCACCGATTTCATGAGCGCCAGCCTCGCCGCAGCCCAGTCAATTGCGGTGCGGTCCGGCTCTTTCTCCTGCTGCGCCTGTTCGGTCATTTCCGCGACCAGATCCTCGTCCCAGATCTGAGCAGCCTGATAATGTTGCTGCAGTTTCGGCGTGTTCAGCATCGCGATCTCGACCGCGGCACCGACGGTGAGCGGCTTTGCGACCAGGGCTTTCACGCGGCGCTGTGCGGCCTCCTGATAATCACTGAGGCCGCCGATTGGCTTGCGAGCGAGATAGTCGCTGCGCTCAAGCACCCTCCCGGTATCGGGAAAGTTCTCCAGCGTCGTGGCAGCACAACCCGCCGTGAGCAAAGCGGCGCCGGCGACCAGCGCCAGTCTCTTCTGTGTCTTCATCTTGGCTGTCTTTCTCAATGGGTCATGTTGCCGTGGTCCATGCCTCCATGGTCCATGTCTGGCATGGCCTCGGCTTCCGCCTTTTCCGCGGCAGGCGCTCCCGACGGGGCTGGTGCGTAGGAAGGTGACGCCACGTCGCGGGTCAACATCGGCACCGCGAGGGCGAAGGGATCGTCTGATTGAGCCGCGCGGTACACTGGATCTGTATCGCCGGGATGTGTGAGGGCGGCGCTGTCGTCGCTTTCCGCCCGGACAGGCTGTGTCCAGGCGAGCGTGATGGCGGCGCAGATAAGCGCCAACCTGAGGCTGTTCATGGAAGTTTCCTATTCCGGTCGCGCTGGAGATATGCCGCGCGAAAGCACGCGGCCTGATCTTCAGCACGATGAATGCAAATCGGCCCTGCCGAGAAATGCGTTCTCAGCGGGACGCGCGAATAGCTTGCAGGCTAGGAGGCTTTCGGAGGACGTAGATTGCTTGCTGTGTCGGCTGATTCGCCGACAGCCGCGGCGAGGCGGAACGCTGCCGTGCTCACGCTGGGCTCGTACAAGGCTTGTTCGGGGGCTGAAATGCATCCTGCGCACCCGCCGAAGCCGCCGTGGCAGAGGGAAGCTTCGCCCTTGGCGGAGCGATCCACTTCGCCTAGATCGATGGCGATTTCGCTCTCGGAATCCTGACCTGGATTCTCATGGCTATGCCCGGCTTCGTGCTCGCTTTGTGTGTCCGGATGGCAACCGCTATGCACGTCCGCCACCGCCGCGAACGACGCTGTCGCCAGAAAGGCAATAGCCAGAAGGAATCGGGACAGCCGAACCATCATCTTGCGGCAGAGCAGCTAGTCGTGTGTTCGGGCCGATCTATAGAGAGCGTCATGGTCGCCGCCTGCACATTCGACAGAGTCATGCCGAGAGCGAAGGCGACGCCAGGCAGAATAGTCAGGATCCGGCGCGTGGTCGGTTGCGTCATCACCTGATTTTGGCCGAGAAAGCGATCCGACTCAAGCGCGATCACGGATCTTTGAGGCCGCTTGGAACAGCCGGCATGTCGCTCACCCGACTGGGGTCGTGGTGACGCGAAGGACCGCCTCGGCAGCGGGATTAGCGAAGCCGTCCTGCGCCACGGTGACGACGCCGTGTCGGACCCCACCCTGGTTTGCGGCTTTCTGCCGCGGCACCTGGTCGGCACAGATGCCATGCCGCGGGTTAACTTCCATACTCGCATCATAGGGCCGGATGGCTGCTGTCAGATCACCGGAGACCGCTTTGCCCGCGGCACCGAACAGCGCCAAAACTGCCGCCCTCCAGTCCGTAGGACTTTGTCGTTCGAGATCGTCGTCGCAAAACGCCAGCCGGTCGCTTACGCAGTGACCAGTCTCATGACTCTGGGTCCTGCGACATTCCTGCGGTTGACGCTTCACGGTAAATGGCATAGGGGTCTACCCTATGCACACCAAGTCGAACAAAAACCAACTCTTGGCTCGCATCCGTCGCATTGCCGGCCAAGTTTCGGCGATCGAGAAGGCGATCGACACCGAAGCAGGATGTTCCGTGATCCTTCATCAGGTTGCGGGCGTCCGTGGCGCGGTTCTCGGGCTGATGGATGAGCTAATCGAGGACCACGTCCGTGAACATGTCGCAAAGTCCGGTTTATCCAGCGACCAGCGCGCCCGGGGTGCGGAAGAACTGATCGACGCCGTTCGACGGTACACGAAGTAGGTCCCAAGATGATCGTCCAACCCGGTTCTGAATCCCTGCATCACGAGCATCTCTTCCTGGGTCACGCTCACGATGCCAATGCCCGCCGCACCCTTTGGGTCGTCAGCCTGACCGCGGCAATGATGGTCGGCGAGATTTTCGCTGGCGTGATCTTTAATTCGATGGCACTGCTCGCCGATGGCGTCCACATGGCCACCCACGCAGGCGCTCTGGCCGTTGCCGCGATCGCCTATGCCTACGCTAGGCGACATGCGCGGAACCGGCTTTACAGCTTCGGTACCGGGAAGGTGGGCGATCTCGCCGGCTTCGCCTCGGCTGTCGCGCTGGGTCTGGTTGCGATTGGCATTGCGGTCGAATCTGTAGGGCGCCTCATGGATCCCCGTCCAGTTGCCTTTCTCGAGGCAACTGCGATCGCCGTCCTGGGACTCCTGGTGAACATCGCCAGCGCCTTGGTACTCGGACATGGCCACGAGCACCACCTTGATCACCCTCATCACAACGGCCGTGCTCATGAGCATCAGGACAACAACCTGCGCTCGGCCTATGTGCATGTCCTCGCGGACGCACTGACATCGGTTCTGGCGATTGCTGCCTTGCTGGGTGGCCGCTACTTGGGCTGGATCTGGCTCGATCCTGTAATTGGCCTGCTGGGCGCCATCGTCATCGCAGTCTGGTCTTGGGCCCTGATCCGGGATACCTCAGCCGTTCTTCTGGATGCTTCTGACTTTGAACTCGAGGCGGATATCCGCCAGCAAGTTGAGGGGCCCGGAGATGCCACAATCACCGACCTGCACCTCTGGCGGATCGGGCCCGCCGTCCATGCCGCAATCGTCAGCGTCACCGGCGCCGACCATGAGACGGTCCGAGAGCGCCTGGCCCCGGTCCATGAGATCGGTCACCTGACCGTTGAGGTACGGTAGCTTATAACGGAGATGTCTGCTCGCCGGCAGACCCCGCCGCCGTCCCTTGGGAATGCTCGTTCGAGCCAGCAGGATCGCAAGAACTGCCTGTCACCGATGACCGTCTGCTGCCGGATGAATACGAAGACGACAATGCCGAGGACGACGCTTGCGCCGTCGATCGTCCAGTTCCAGACCCTCTTCTTGTACATCATGCCCATCAGGAAAATTTCGAACACCATCATCGGCGCCATCATAAGTGCCGCCATGTAGACCTGGTTCAGACTCATGTACACGTTATCAATGGTGTCCACCATCGCATACGTTAGTATGTACATCGCGATGAACGAGAACACGGCCATGGCGCCGAGACGCCAGTAGTGTTGCGTTTCCATATCGCGTTCCTCTCAATCGGAGTGCAGCAGTCGATCAGGTTGGGGTTCATGCAAGAGAGCGGCGAATACCGGCTCTTGTCCGACATTCCTCACTTGGCGCTCTACAATGACGAACAGTTTTCAGCCGAATTTGTTGCGTTCTCTGCCCGCTGCGCGGCAAGGAACGGGATTTCTTGGCGGCTGGATGCGGCGCATAAGAAGCTGATTGCGTGGGGTTTGTCGCGTTGGAAGGAAGGACCCGAAAGACCGCGCTGGTGCAGATCGATGTAACCAGCTGTCTCCCTCATCCGGATTCATGTTCGGAGACTAGGCGATCATCTTCGACTATGCGGACGCATTTGGGTGGCCGCGCCATCCATCGACCTCACACGGCTAGGATATCATCCTTCGCCAGTTTCTGGAATGCGACACTGGCCGATCTCCAGAGCAGGGCAAAAATCGAAACCGAGATGCCGAACAGTCCAGCGTAAAAGCAGGGACGGCCCAATTGAGCGATAAGGAAACCCTCGCCGAACGCCACATCGAAGACACTGCCACAAATGGGACAGATGAGGGCGAAGACCGTGAACAGAATGCCGGCTCCAGCGAATCTAGCGCCTATGAATTTTTCCCGGAGCGCAAAGAAAAGCCCAAGCACCGCTGATTCCGCCCCGAGCAACCAGAGATCGGAACTGTCCATCTCGGCAGCACGAAGAGCCAGCGGAGTGGACCAAGCGCCTAGGATTGTGCCAAAGCCGACGAAGATCGCCGCAGCCAGTGCAATCCCGAGGAGATAATCACGTGGCTTGAGACTGAGAAGGTTGGCCAGCCCAAGCAAAGCATAGGTAATGAAATTCAGCGGACCGTCCACAACAAGCCTTTCCGCCAGATGCTCCAAGAATACAACCCGGCATCGTGCACCGCGACCGGCGCGTCGCAACAAGAGGGTATTATGCCACGACCTTCATGCATTCTCCACTGATGGACGCCATGAACCGTACAGGATCGTGTAACTGCGCCCATCTCATCAGCTGGTCCGCGAGCGCCGAATGCCAGGTCCCGTCGAATGCCCCTTCTTCATCTTTCCGATGTGGCCAACCGTGGCCCGCCTCTTTGCCGCAACCGTTCTAGCAGTTGGATCGGCCTCGGCCAGATCCTCGATGATTGGGCAGTCCGGCCGATCGTTGCCCTGGCAGTGAGCCACGAGATGCTCGAGAGTCTGCGACATGGCCTGGAGGTCGGCGATCCTGCCCTTGAGTTCCGCAATGTGCTGAAGCGCGACGGACTTTACATCCGCGCTTGCGCGGCTGCGGTCACGCCACAGCGCCAGCAGTTGCGTGATCTGTTCAACCGGGAAACCCAGGTCCCGGGCACGGCGGATGAAGCGCAGAGCATGCACGTCTGGCGCGCTGTAACTGCGGTACCCGGCCTCAGAGCGGACGGCCTTAGGAATGAGACCAGTCTGCTCGTAATACCGGATCATTTTGGCCGAAACCCCTGACGCCTTTGCCGCCTCTCCAATGTTCATGGCTGGCCCCGAGTAAACTTCAACTTGCTGGGTTGTCACTGTGCCGCAGCGTATGTCGCCTGCTGAGTATCATGCTCGGCCACGGACGCCGCTATGGCAAGCGGCGGCCGGAAACGCCTGAGCCGCAGGGCATTTCCCACCACGAAGACGCTCGACAAGGCCATCGCGCCGGCGGCGTAGACCGGCGACAGCAGCAGACCATAGACCGCGTAGAGCGCCCCCGCGGCAATCGGAATCAAGCTGGCATTGTAGGCGAAGGCCCAAAAGAGATTCTGCTTGATGTTGCGGATCGTCGCCTGACTGAGCGCGATCGCATTCGACACGCCGCGCAGGTCACCCGCCATCAGGATCACGCTGGCGGACTCGATCGCCACGTCCGTGCCCGTCCCGATCGCGATCCCGACATCGGCTTCGGCCAAGGCCGGCGCATCGTTGATTCCATCGCCGACGAAAGCCACTTTTCCGAATTTTTCCCGTAGGGCCTTGAGCGCCTCAACCTTGCCTTCCGGCAGAACCTCGGACTCAACTTCATCGATATGGAGAGTGCGGGCGATGGCGCGTGCCGTCTCGGCGTTGTCGCCGGTGATCATTGCGACCTTCAAGCCGAGCCGATGGAACGACTGGATCGCCTCCGGCGTGGTGGGCTTGATCGGGTCCGCCACCGCCATTACCGCCGCGAGCTTGCCATCGACGGCCGCATAGAGCGGGCTCTTGCCGTCCATCGCCAGTCGGGTGGTGGTGGGGCCGAGGTCCGCGACGTCGTAGCCCAGCTTTCTCATGTAGCGGTCGGCACCCACTTCGATCTTGCATCCTTCGACGCCCGCAGCGACGCCGAATCCCGGCACAACCTGAAACGCTTCCGCAGTGCCGATCTTCAGCTTGCGCTTCAAGGCTGCCTCCACGATCGCCTGCGCGATCGGATGCTCCGAGCGGCTCTCGACCGCGGCGACCAGGCGAAGAACCTTTTCCGCCGTGAAGCCGGCAAGCGGCACCAGGTTGGTGAGCTCAGGATGGCCCTTCGTCAATGTGCCGGTCTTATCCAAGGCAATGACCCGCGCTGCACGCAAAGCCTGGAGTGCGTCACCCTTGCGGAACAACACGCCCATTTCCGCCGCGCGGCCGGTGCCGACCATGATGGAAGTCGGCGTCGCCAGGCCCATCGCACAAGGGCACGCAATGATGAGAACCGCTACGGCGTTCACCAACGCAAAGCTGAGTGCCGGTTCCGGGCCGAACACCAGCCAGCTGACGAAGGTCACGGCCGCCATACCCATGACGACGGGCACGAAGACGTAAGTCACTTTGTCGACCAGCGCCTGGATCGGAAGCTTCGCGCCTTGGGCCTGTTCGACCATCCGGATGATCTGGGCAAGAACCGTATCGGCGCCAACCCTCGTCGCCCGTAAGGTAAACGAACCGGCCTTGTTGATCGTGCCGCCAACCACCGTCGCCCCCATGCCCTTCTGTACTGGAACGGGTTCTCCGGTGATCATTGATTGATCGACGTAGGACGTTCCCTCGATAACTTCGCCATCTACCGGAATCCGCTCGCCGGGACGAACCTGGACGAGGTCGCCGCTTCTAACTTCCGCGAGCGGAACCTCCACGCCCGCTCCGTCCCGCAGGACGCGGGCGGTCTTCGCCTGCAAGCCGACCAGATGTCGGATCGCCTCGGACGTCCGCCCCTTGGCGCGGGCTTCAAGCAGGCGACCCAGCAGGATCAGCGTGACGATGACAGCGGCGGCTTCATAGTAGACGTTGCGCGTGCCCATGGGCAGAACGCCGGGCGCGAACGTAGCGATGACGGAATAGCCCCACGCCGCGCCAGCACCCAGCGCGACCAGCGAATTCATATCCGGGGCGCCACGCAGCAATGCCGGCAGGCCTTTTTGAAAGAAGCGAAGCCCCGGCCCGAACAGGACGATTGTGGCGAGAAAGAACTGGAGGTACCAGCTCTCCGCGTGACCGATCACCCGCATGACCCAGGCCTCGACCTGCGGCAGCACGTGCGAACCCATCTCCAGCAAGAAGACCGGCAATGTTAAAATGAGAGCGATGAGGAAGGCGCGACGAAGCGACCTCAACTCGCGATCGCGTCGCTCGACGTCAAGGTCGGCGGTGGTGCCGGCGGGCATCAGCGCAGTCGCTTCGTAGCCTGTAGCACTCACCGCTGCCACGAGGTCGGCCGTCGAGACGGCGCCGGAAACAACCCAAACCTGGGCGCGCTCGGTTGCCAGATTGACGTCTGCCTTCAGCACGCCTCTAAAGCGGGAAAGGGCCTTCTCGACCCGTCCGACGCAAGACGCGCAGGTCATGCCCTCGACCCGGAGCTCAATCATTTCCTGTCCGACGGAATAGCCGACATCCTCGACGGCACGGATGATCGAGCTCAGATCGGGACGGCCCGCGAAGACGACATCCGCCCGCTCGGTGGCCAGGTTGACGGAGGCAGTGCTTATTCCGGGGAGAACCTTGAGCGCCTTTTCCACGCGGCCGACGCATGAGGCGCAGGTCATCCCCTCGACTCGCACCGAGAAAGCGTGGTCGGACATCGGGGCACTCGTTGGTTGCTGCGAGACAGCCGGCGGGTTCATTGCGTCAATTTTCCCTGGTTTCGCTTGGCCCATAGATAGGGGTTCCAATGATGGGAAGGTCAAGGGGTCGGACCGACAAATTCCGGGGTTGACCTTCCCACGATGGGAAGCCCCATCTAGCTTGGCAGCGAACCAGAGGAGGAATACATGCTTCGCTTCAATATCCCGAATATGACCTGCGGCGGCTGCGCCAGATCCGTAACCAAGGCCGTGCATAACGTGGACGCCAAGGCCAGGATTGAGGCCGATCCAGCGGCGCGCGAGGTCCGAATCGAGAGCTCGGCTGATCAGCACACCTTGCTTTCTGCCCTGGCTGCTGCCGGCTTCCCGGCGGAACGCAAGCCGGACACTGCTGCCTGAATAGGCTCTGTTTCTAAACCCAACGGACGCTCAGGCCCGGCGTCAGATCTCCGAACAGGAGACGCCGGGCCTCACCGGGTATTCTTGATCATGATCGACCCCGCATCCCGCCGGATCCGGCGCTTCCGCTCAAGCGCGGCGAGGGCTCGGTAGAACGCTTCCCGAGTCAGTCCGAGCTCGGCTGCGAAATCCTGCAGTGCGCCCTCGACCATCACCCTGCCCTGTCGATCCGCCTCAAGCTCCAGAAAGTGCAAAATCCGCTCCGCGGCGGAGCGGATGTTCCTGAGCTCGATCCGCTGGCGCGCGCGATGAAGCTGCCGCGCCATGACAGCGACCAAAGCTCGACCGGATCCGGCCACAGGCCGTGGCGGCAGGCGCCTTCAGCCCCGACGTGGTCGAGCGGTTCGGGCGCGTCATGCGCGAGAACATCACGGCCAGCGAAACGCCCTTCCGGAAGGCGTACATCCGCTCCGTGGTCGATCGGATCGAAGTGGGCGACGGCCTGATTCGCATTGTCGGAGATGTCGCCACCATCGGCCGAGCCGTGGCCGACAAGCAAACCGGCTTCCCCGGTGTTCGTGGTTTTGAACGGAATTGGCGTCCCCAACGGGATTCGAACCCGTGTCTACACCGTGAAAGGGTGTTGTCCTAGGCCTCTAGACGATGGGGACGCAAGAGTGCCGCGGGGGTGTTAAGTTCCCGGGGTGACGCGCCTTTTATAGGCTGCAGGCCTCGAAATCAACCTTCCGATTTCCGCGCCAGTCGGCGCTTTCGCGCCGGCCCGGCATCGGCCATAATCCTCGCCCTCAAGCGGCTGAATTCTCAGCCGATTTCTCCGCATAACCTTCTGAAAACACGAGGTCTTTCCATGTCGATCAAGCGCATTGGCGATCACGGCAATCTGTGCGACGCGGTGGTCCATAACGGGCTCGCCTATCTCGCCGGCCATGTGGCCGACGATCCGGTCTCGGCTTCGGTCTATGAGCAGACCAAGAACATCCTGAAGCAGATCGACGAGACCCTGGCCCAGTGCGGCTCCGACAAGTCGAAGATCCTGAAGGCCAATATCTGGCTCTCCGACATCTCGACCTTCGCCGAGATGAACAAGGCCTGGGCGGAATGGGTCTCCAAGGGCAACGCCCCGGCGCGCGCCACCGTGGAATCCAAGCTCGCCGACCCGAAATACAAGGTCGAGATCATGCTGACCGCGGCGATCTGATCGCCGATCTCTCGCGGCCTCTCCGCCGCCGCTGCGGCGGAGAGGATTACCCTTAGGCCTATTTCCCTTAGGTCCAATCAACGCGGATCCCAGCTCTCCCTATAATTTCCCTGCCGTCCGTCGCATGGCAGGGAGGTCTGATGTGACTTGGCGTCGCACCGCGCTGTTCGCGGCCTTCACCTTCGCTGTCCTGATCGCGAGCGCGGTCTTGCGCCCGGCGCAAGCGCAATTCGCCGACATGCAGGAACCGGCCACCGTTGCCACCGCCGATGCCGCCGGCGGCGACGCGGCGGCGATCATGCTCTCGCCCGAGGAGCTCCACGCGCTGGTGGCGCCGGTCGCCTTCTATCCCGACGACCTGCTGGCGATCGTGCTGCCGGCCGCGACCCAGCCCCTGCAGGTGGTCGAAGCGGCGCGCTTCCTCGAGAAGCAGAAGGCCAGCAAGGAGCTGCAGCCGAACGAGAACTGGGATCCCGCGGTCCTGGCCCTGCTAAACTATCCCGAGGTCATCAAGCTGATGAACGACGACCTCGACTGGACCCAGCGGCTCGGCAACGCGGTCATGGACCAGCAGGAGGGTGTGCTGGAGGCGATCCAGGCGGCGCGCGCCGAGGCGACCGCCGCCGGCGCCCTCAAGTCGGACGACAAGCAGACGGTGGTGACCGAGAGCGAGACCATCATCATCCAGCCGGCGGATCCCGAGATCATCTATGTGCCGACCTATGATCCGGCGCCGGTGGTCGAGCATCACTATACGAACTACCCGCCGCCGGTCTATTCGACGCCCTATCCCTATTACTACGCACCGGGCGCGGCCTTCGTGACCGGCATGTTCGTCGGCGCCGCCTTCTCCTACGCCTTCGACTGGAACAACAACAACATTGACATCGATTGCTGCGACGGCGGCGGCAACACCAACAACATCAATATCGGCAACGGCAACACCAACATCGACCGCGACAAGCTGCAGAACAAGTTCAACGGCGACCGCAACCCGAAGGCCAAGGGCGGCAACGGCATGAAATGGTCGCCGCAGAAGGCGCGCACCAAGTCCACCGCGACCCGGCCGGCCAACGCCAAGCCGCGGCCCAATTCCGCCGGCATCGCCAATCAGCTGGGCGGTGGCGGGGCCGGGCCGAAGAAGATGACGCCGCCCAAGGCCAAGCCCTCGGCCCAGACCCGGCAGCAGAGCAACCGCGGCAACCAGAGCCTCGGCGCCAACAAGCAGCAGCGGCAGCAGCAGTTCAAGCAGCCGTCGAAGCCGAAGCCGTCGCAGATGCAGCAGCGGCGCCAGCAGCAGAAATACAACAGCATGCAGACCAAGCCGAGGAAGGGCTCGTTCTCGACCATGCCCTCACAGCAGCGGGCACGGCAGCAGAGCAATCGCGGCACCAGCAGCATCGGCGGAGTCAAAGGACCGAGCCGGAGCCGGAGCGGCGGCGGCCGGCGCTGAAGGCGCGGGCCTGGCAGCAAGGAGAGGATCGATGGATCGAATCATGCGACGCGGCGGCAAGCTTGCAGCAGGGATCTTGAGCGGAATGCTATTCGGCCTCGCCTGCCCCGGCCTGGCCGCGGCCAAGGACGCGAAGGTCTTCGCGACGCCGGAAGCGGCGGCGGCGGGCATGATCGCCGCGCTGGAAGCGGGCTCCCGCGACGCGATCACCGACCTGCTCGGCGATGCGCAGCAGGAGCAGCTGTTCACCGACGACGAGGCCGCGGAGCGCGAGAACCGCAAGCAGGCGCTGGCGGCGGCGAAGGAGAAGATGAGTCTCCGCAACGACGGCGAGAAGACCCGCACCATGCTGATCGGCAATCAGGAATGGCCGGTGCCCTTCCCGATCGTGCAAGGCGACAAGGGCTGGAGCTTCGATGCCGAGGAAGGCATCTACGAGCTACTGGCGCGGCGGATCGGCGCCGACGAACTCGCCGCGATCGGCGCGCTGCATGCTTTGGTCGCGGCGCAGCAGGATTACCAGTCGGTCGACCAGGACGGCGACGAGGTGCTGGAATATTCGCAGAAGCTGGTGAGCACGCCCGGCAAGCATGACGGGCTCTACTGGGAGACCGACGCCAACTCCAACGCACCGGCCAGCCCGCTGACGGCCTTCGTGACCGCGCAGGGCGGCTATCTGGAAGGCCGCGACCAAGGCGATCCGGTGCGCGGCTATCATTTCCGCGTTCTGACACGTCAAGGCGAAGGCGCACCCGGCGGGCGCTACGACTATGTGATCAACGGCAACATGATCGCCGGCTTCGGCGCGATCGCCGCGCCGTCGGAATACGGCGTCACCGGCATCATGACCTTCATTGTCAATCAGCAGGGCAAGATCTATCAGAAGGATCTCGGCGAGGACACCGACCTCGCCGCGGCGGCGCTGCAGAGCTACGACCTCGACGCCACCTGGACCCTGACCAAGGACAAGGGCGAGACCGAGCAATGATGCGGCCGCCGGCGTAACCGGCGGCCGCGCGCTTCTCTGTTACTGGGTCACCTTCGAGACCGTGACCTTGTCGCCGATGCGCTCGATGCGCAGCACCGACTGCGTCTCGCCCATCGCGAGCGGCACCGAGATCTCCTGAGCCTGGCCGGGCTGCAAGACGCTCTGCAGGCGGACCACCGCATGCTGCTCGGCATCGGTGTCGGCTGCGGCGACGGTGTCCACGGTGGTCACGACCCGGGCGCCTTCCGGATGATCGGTCCAGTAGATGACCGCCTTGGCGTTGCCACCGAGCTCGGTGGTGATCGCCTGGCCGGCGCCGACGGTCTTGGCCGAACCGGCCCAGAGCGGCTGCGCCAGGGCGACCGCACCCGCCACCAGGATGGTGCCGAGGGCTGAAATCCGGATCATCGAAGTCATGTTTCTCTCCACTTCCCACTTTGGGCCTGCCACCTGTGGCATGCCGCAATGCAGCAAAGATTGTTGCGTATGCGAAGGAAGTAAAGAGAGATTAACAAATGACGTGATAAGGCGCACAGTTGCAGCGCGCTGCGCTGACGCATTTCACGATTGATATCAACCAGTTGTCGGAGGTTGTGGCGGGCTGCCGCAGGCGTCGGCCGGGGCCCGTCCGAGCCCGACTATTCGACTCGGGCGACGTCCTCGATGGTCATCTGGACCCGTTCCTGGCCCTGCCAGCTGTCCAGCCGCAGGTGGCCGGCGACATGCAGCGGCCCGGCATTCCGGCCCTGCAGCAGCAGGCGGCCGAGGTCGTTTTCCACCGTGCGGAAGGCGATCGCCTTGAGCCGCGCGCCGTCGCTGCCCTCGAGCACGCAGCGCACGTGCTTCTCGCCGGCGAGGTCGGCGAACACCACCCGCACATTGGCGAGCGCGAAGCGCGGCTCGGCGTTGCCGGAGCCATAGGGGGCGAGCCGGTCCAGCATCTGCGCGAAAGCGGGCGCGGCGCCGCGCGCCTGCAGGCTGCCGTCGAGGTCGAGCACCGCGCGCGGCGGCACGCCGGCCAGGTGATCGCCGATCCGCGCGTCGATGAAGTCCTTGAGCTGATCGAGCTTGTCGGCCGCGACCTCGAAGCCGGCCGCCATGGCATGGCCGCCGCCCTTCGCGATGATGCCGCTCTCGCGCGCGGCGATGACCGCATTGCCGAGATGGAAACCGTTGGCCGAGCGGCCCGAGCCCTTGCCGACGCCGTTCTCCAAGGCGACCACGCAGACCGGCCGCTCATAGCGCTCGCGCAGCCGCCCGGCGACGATGCCGATGACGCCGCCATGCCAGCCCTCGGCGGCGACGAAAATGAGATGCGGGCGCTTGGCCGCTTCCGCATCGGCGAGGCGGCAGGCTTCTTCGAGAACCTTGGCCTCGATGTCGCGGCGCTCGGCGTTGTGGGCTTCCAGCTCCTGCGCCAGCGCCATCGCTTCGCTGAAATCGTCGGTCGAGAGCAGCCGCGCGCCGAGATCGGAGCGCCCGACCCGGCCGCCAGCGTTGATCCGCGGCCCGAGCAGAAAACCGAGATGATACGCGCTTGGCCGTTCCTTGATGCCGGCGGTTTCGCTAAGCGCGCGCAGGCCCGGATTGCGGCGCTGCGCCAATACCTTGAGCCCCTGCGCCACCAGCGCGCGGTTGACGCCGGTCAGCGGCACCACGTCGCAGACCGTGCCGAGCGCCACCAGGTCCAGCCATTGCATCATGTCCGGCTCGGGACGGGTCGCGTTGTACCAGCCCCTGGCGCGCAAAGTGCGGTTGACCGCGACCGCGACCAGGAAGGCGACGCCGATCGCCGCCATCTGGCCGTGGCCCGCGGTCTCGTCGAGCCGGTTCGGGTTGACGATCGCCGAAGCCATCGGCAGATGCGGCTCGGCAACATGGTGATCGACCACGACCACGTCGAGCCCGGCCTCCTTCGCCGCCTGCAGCGGCGCGAAGGCGGTGACGCCGCAATCGACGGTGATGACCAGGCGCGCGCCCTCGCTCTTCAGCTTCAGCAGCGCCGGCGCATTGGGGCCGTAGCCTTCGGCGCCGCGATCGGGCACATAGAGCCGCACCGGCGGCGCGCCGACCGCACGCAGGAAGCGCGAGAGCAGCGCGGCCGAGGTCGCGCCGTCGACGTCGTAGTCGCCGAAGATCGCGATCTTCTCGCCGTTCTCGATCGCGGCGCCGATGCGCTGGGCGGCGGCATCCATGTCGCGGAAGCGCGATGGATCGGGCAGCAGGTCGCGCAGGCGCGGGGTGAGGAAGCTCTCCGCCGTGTCCAAGGTCTGGCCGCGCGCGGCGAGCAGACGCCCGACCGGCTCCGGCACCTGCAGTCTCTGGGAAATCGCCAGCGCCATCCGCTCATCGGTGGCGCGCTGACGCCAGAACTTGCCGGTGACCGAGCGCGCGACACCCCAAAACGGCGTCGGGTCTTCGGTTTCGGCAGGGCGAGTCGCGGCGAGGTTCATCGGGGGATTATAGCATGTGCGCTGGATCGGCCAGCGCGTAGCTCCAGGGGCATCACGGCTGCACGTGCCCCCCTCCTAACCTCCCCCCTAAAGGGGGGAGGAACGCGATCGTGCCGTCGCGCCGTTCTTCTCCTTCTCCCTTAAGGGGGAAGCCCGGGATGCGGGTGCGTGCTCTAATACGCCCCGCGCTGCTCGTAGGGCATCTTCAGGTCCCAGTTATGGGTGGCTTCGATCACCCGGACGGTGCCGGTCTTCGAGCGCATCACGATCGAATGGGTGCTGGCGCGGGTGGTGCCGCGGCGGACACCTTTCAGCATCGCGCCGTCAGTCACACCCGTCGCGGCGAACATCACGTCGCCCTTGGCGAGGTCGAGCATCGAGTATTTGCGATTGAGATCGGTGACGCCCCATTTCTTGGCGCGCGCCTTCTCGTCGTCGTTGCGGAACAGCAGCCGGCCCTGCATCTGGCCGCCGATGCAGCGCAAGGCCGCCGCCGCCAAGACACCTTCCGGCGCACCGCCGCTGCCCACATACATATCGACGCCGCTGTCCTTCTGCGCGGTCGCGATCACGCCGGAGACGTCGCCGTCGGAGATCAGCATGATGCGCGAGCCGGCGCTGCGCACCGCGGCGATCAGCTCGGTGTGGCGCGGCCGATCGAGGATGCAGACCACCAGATCGCGGATGTCCATCTGCTTCGCCTTGGCGAGGTTCTTCAGGTTGACCTCGGGCTTGTTGTCGATATCGACCACGCCCTCGGGAAGATCCGGGCCGACCGCGATCTTGTCCATGTAGACGTCGGGCGCATTCAGGAAGCCGCCCTCCTCCGCCATCGCCACGACGGCCAGCGCGTTATGCCCGCCCTTGGCGGTTATGGTGGTGCCTTCGAGCGGGTCCAGCGCGATATCGACCTTCGGCCCGCCGGCGCCGACCTTCTCGCCGATATAGAGCATCGGCGCCTCGTCGCGCTCGCCCTCGCCGATCACCACGGTGCCGTCGATGTTGAGCGAGTTCAGCGCCGTTCGCATCGCATCGACCGCGGCCTGGTCGGCCGCCTTCTCGTCGCCACGGCCCATCAGCCGCGAGGCGGCGAGCGCCGCCGCTTCGGTGACGCGCACCACTTCCAGCGCCAGGTTGCGATCCATGATCTTGGGCCTTCCGATAGCTGATTTAAGAGAGTTGTTCGATCGACATCACATGCGGCGGCTCGACCACCGCCGAAACCTTGCCGAGCTTCTCGACCACGCGCGTGACCTGCGCCTGGCTGGTTTCATGGGTGGTGAAGACGACCGGCACGCGGTCGCCGGGCGAGCGCGAACGCTGGATCATGCTCTCCAGCGAGACGTTCTCGTCGCGCATGATCGCCGCGACCTCGGCGATGACGCCCGGCCGGTCGACCACCATCATGCGGAGATAGAAGGGCCCGACATGGCTGCCTTCCGGCGCCGCCGGGATCTTCTTCAGGGTCTCGGCCGGCGCCGAGAAGGCCGGCAGGATGCGGCCCCGCGCGATATCCATGAGGTCGCTGACCACCGCCGAAGCGGTCGGGCCCTGGCCGGCGCCGCGGCCGATCGCGACATTCTGGCCGACGAAATTGCCCTGGGTGACGACGGCGTTGTAGACGCCGTCCACCTTGGCGATGAGTGCGTTTTGCGGAACCATGCAGGCATGAACGCGCTGCTCGATGCCGCGTTCCGTCAAGCGCGACAGGCCGAGCAACTTAATCCGATAACCGAGCTCGGTCGCATACTCGATGTCCATGGCCGAGACATTGCGGATGCCAGAAATCCGGATCCCGGCGAAATCCACCTCGCAACCGAAGGCGACCGCGGTCAGGATCGAGAGCTTGTGCGCGGCATCGATGCCATCGACGTCGAAGCTGGGATCCGCCTCGGCATAGCCCAGCTGCTGCGCCTCGCCGAGCACGTCGGCGAACTCGCGGCCGGTCTCGCGCATCTGGGTCAGGATGTAGTTACAGGTGCCGTTGAGGATGCCGTAGACATGCTCGATGCGGTTGGCGGCGAGACCTTCGCGCATCGACTTGATGATCGGGATGCCGCCGGCGACCGCGGCCTCGTAAGCGAGAGCGAGGCCGGCCTGCTCGGCGCTCCGCGCCAGCGCGGTGCCGTGTGCGGAGAGCAGCGCCTTGTTGGCGGTGACCACGTGCTTCTTGTTGGCGATCGCCTTTTCGATCAGCGCCTTCGCGGGACCGCTCGCGCCGCCGATCACCTCGACGACGACGTCGACCTTCGGATGGTCGGCGAGCGCGACCGGATCGTCGCACCAGTCATACTTGGAGAGATCGACGTCGCGGTTCTTGCGCCGGTCGCGCGCCGAGACCGCCGTGACCTCGATCGGCCAGGGGCAGTGCTGCAACAGGATGTCGCGGTTCTCTTCGAGCAGGCGGACGACACCGACACCGACAGTGCCGAGGCCGGCGATACCAACGCGCAAAGCGCGTCCCGACGCGTTTTCAACAGCCATAGGTCAAGCGTTACGAAAGGTGGTTACAGGAATGAATCAATTTTGGGACAGATAGACTTCTGCCCGGCGGTTGCCGGCTTCGCCGGCCGGCGTGCTTTCCGCATAGAGAGTCTGGTCGTCGCCGGCGGCGGCCACCTGCACCAGGATCGGCTGCACCCCGTATTCGACCAGCGCCCGCGCGACCGCGGTCGCGCGCTGCATCGACATCTCGTGGTTCACCTGCTGCTGCTCCAGCGCTTCCATATTGCCGGTGCGGGCGCTGGCATGACCGATGATCCGCAGCACGCCGCCCTGGATCTGCTGCAGCTGGGCGACCTGCTGCAGCACCTGGCGGTCGGCGGCGGAAAGACGCGAGGAGCCGTTGCCGAAATAGACATAGCCGACCGCCTGGCCGACGCCCGCGATGCTGCCCGAAGGCGCATAGCCGCGGACCGGCGCGACACCGCCCATCATCGGCTGCTGATACGTGGTCGGCGCGCTCGCCTGCAGGCCGTTCAGCACCGAGTAATCGACCGAGACGCCATCGCCGCTCGGGGCCGGCGTCATCGGCGCGTCGCTGCTGCCCGCCAGCGGCATCGCCGCAATGCCGGACGGCGCGGTGGTAGTCGGACCGGTCGGGGCCGAGGCGGTGCCGCCATCACGCGACAGCGAACCCGGCTCGAGATGCAGCGGACCGCTCGGCTCGAACGGCTGCGAGCCGGCTTGCGGGGTGCCGACCTGCGCGACCTGGGTGGTCGGCGCCGGTGCGGGTGTCGGCGGCGGCGTCGGAGCATCGACGACCGGGGATGGCGTCGCCGGCTCCGGGGTTGTCACCGTGGTGGTATCCGACTGCTCGGGCGCTTGCGGCTGGAGATCGGCCTGTGCGGTCGCCGGGCCTTCCGCGACCGGCGGCTCCGGACGGGCGGCGCTCTGGGTCGGCATGGTCAGGGTTTCGTCGGTGTGCTGGGAGTTGCCGCTGTCCGAGCCCAGCCCTTCCTGGGCCTGGTCGAGATTGACGATGCTCGGCGTCGGCGCCTCGTTGGGCACGCTGTTGATGTCGGGGACCGTCGGCTGCTCGCCGTTCATGGTCTCGCCCTCGCCGGGCGCCGGGGTCGCGGTCGAGCTGGGAGCCTGGGCCTGTTCAGAGGGCGATGGCGGGGTCGGCTCCTCATCGAACCAGGAGCAGCCTGCTATCACCAGCAGCGCCGTCGCCGGCAGCCAGCGGCCGAACGGCGCGAGGTTGATGCCCTCGGCCTTCGCTTTCAGCTGCAGCGCCTTGGATTTGCACATGTCCAACATCAGACCTGATCTCCCCACTTCCCCCGCCGAGAACCCGGTGCCGCGACATGGCCGCGCACACAGAATCTGTAACCGAAGGGCTTTTATCTCTTTAACTCATTAGACTATAAGAAACAATTGGCGTTGTCTCCGCCACGAGTGTGGTTCCCCACGGAGCGGACCCCGCCTGGGTGTATCCCATTGTTAATAATCAGGAACCGGGTGGAAATCTATGTCTGACAGCAGCCCTGGCGCCACGACCGGCAAAGGTCCCAATCAAGAGCCGGGCAACGGCAACGGTTCCGATCCGATGGAGCTGGCGCGGGCGATGGCCGGTATCGCCGAGCAGTCGCAGCGCCTGGTCGCCGACTTCGTGGCCCGGAACCAGGAGCGGCTGAACGATCCCGACCCGCTCAATGTCGGCCGTGCCTTCTACGAGATGACCACCCGGCTGATGGCCGACCCCTCGAAGCTGATCCAGGCGCAGATGTCGCTCTGGCAGGATTACATGAATCTCTGGCAGACCACCGCCCGGCGGATGATGGGCCAGGAAGCCGAGCCGGTGATCGCCCCGGCCAAGGACGACCGCCGCTTCAAGGACTCGGCCTGGCAGGACAACCAGCTGTTCGACTACATCAAGCAGTCCTACCTGCTAACCGCGCGCTGGATGCGCAACACGGTCGAGCAGGTCGAGGGCCTGGACGACAAGACCGCGCAGAAGGTCGATTTCTACACCCGGCAATTCGTCGATGCGATGGCGCCCTCGAATTTCGTGATGACCAACCCGGAAGTCCTGCGCGCCACCATCGAGAGCCGCGGCGAGAACCTGGTGAAGGGCCTGGAGAATCTCCTCGGCGATCTCGAGCGCGGCAAGGGCAAGCTCGCGATCAGCATGACCAACTACGAGGCCTTCGAGGTCGGCAAGAACATCGCCGTGACCCCGGGCAAGGTCGTGTTCCAGAACGACCTGCTGCAGCTGATCCAATACTCGCCGACCACCGCGAAGGTGGCGAAGCGGCCGCTGCTGGTGATCCCGCCCTGGATCAACAAGTATTACATCCTGGACCTGAAGCCGCAGAACTCCTTCGTCAAATGGGCGGTGGAGCAAGGTCTCACCGTCTTCATCGTCTCCTGGGTCAACCCGGATGAGAAGCTGGCGCAGAAGAGCTTCAGCGACTACATGCTCGAAGGCATCGTCGCGTCCCTGGACGCGATCGAGAAGGCGACCGGCGAGAAGAGTACCAATGTGATCGGCTATTGCCTGGGCGGCACGCTGCTCGCCTCCACCCTCGCCTATCTCGCGGCGAAGAAGCAGTCGAGCCGAATCGCCAGCGCCACCTTCTTCACCGCCATGGTGGATTTCAGCGAAGCCGGCGAGCTCAGCGTCTTCATCGACGAGGAGCAGCTCGACGCGCTCGAGGCCAAGATGAACGAGCGCGGCTATCTCGAAGGCTCGGAGATGGCGACCACCTTCAACATGCTGCGCGCAAACGACCTGATCTGGTCCTTCGTCATCAACAATTATCTGCTCGGCAAGGAGCCCTTCCCGTTCGACCTCCTGTACTGGAACTCGGATTCCACGCGGATGCCGGCGGCGATGCACAGCTTCTATCTCCGCAACATGTACCAGCGGAACCTGCTCTCGCAGCCGGGCGGCATCGAGCTCGACGGCGTGCCGATCGATTTGACCACGGTGAAGACCCCGGCCTTCATCCTCTCGACCCGCGAGGACCATATTGCGCCCTGGAAGTCGACCTACGCCGCGACCCAGCTCTATGCCGGGCCGGTCAAGTTCACCCTCGCCGCTTCGGGCCATATCGCCGGCGTGGTGAACCCGCCGGCTGCCAACAAATACGGCCACTGGGTCGGCAAGGAGAAGACCGGCAAGGACTACGCCCAGGATCCGGAAGCCTGGCTGGCCAAGGCCGAGAACCGCCCCGGCTCCTGGTGGCCGGAATGGCGGGCATGGCTGAAGCAGTTTGACGACGGTGAAGTCGATGCGCGCAAGCCCGGCGACGGGAAGCTGAAGGCGATCGAGGACGCGCCGGGGTCCTATGTGCTGATGAAGGCGCAGTAGGCGCGTCATGCGCGGGCTTGACCCGCGCAATTCTGGCCCACGGAGAAAGATCGCCGGGTCAAGCCCGGCGATGACGATTCGGGCGCTAAGTTGACGCGGAACCGTCAAGGAACATTCGCCGCCGGCATGCGTTCATACCGCAACGCAGCAGTTCCCGGTTAGTTTTCATGAACATCGTCGCAGTCGATTTCGCCGGCCGACAAAGCGCCGCCCCGGCTCTGCACCCGACACATGACGAATGTCGGGCGTTGTTGCAGCTAGGCGACGATCTGGCCGCGCGCATGCCGCAGGCGGAGAACGTGCTGAGTTCGTGGCGCTCGGCCGTCGGCGCGCTGGAGAATGCGGATCTCGCGCCGGTCGCGTTCGAGGCAGAGCTCGATCGCCTGGCGCTGGCGTTGCGGCGGATCTGCCTCGGCCTCGCCCATCAGGCATCGGACCGCGCGCTCCGCTCGCCGCGCGACCGCGATGTGACGTCGATGCCCGACGGCGAGGCGATCGATTTCGGCTACGAGCGCAGCATCGAGCCGGCCGCGCTCGAAGCGCGCCTCGCCGCTTATGCGCCGGCGCCGGCCGGCTGGCAGGCGGACCATTTCCTGTTCTCCAGCGGCCAGGCGGCGATGAACTGCCTGCTGCTGGCCCTGGCGCCGCGCGGCGCCAACCCGGCAAACCCGCCGCGCATCCGGCATCTCGGCGGGTATTTCGAGACCGAAGAGCTGCTGGCGATGATGAACAGCCACGGCATGATCCGCGAGCTCTCGATGGAGGGCGACGACCATGCCGACGTCCTGATCCTGGAGCCGGTCTATTTCGACCGCGACGCCAATGTGCATCGCCTCGATATGACGGCGGCGCTGCAGCGGCATTGCGCCACCGCCGAGGGCTGTCCTTCGCTCGTCATCGTGGACAGCACCCTAGTCGGTCCCTGCTTCGACCTCGACCCGCTGCTGCCGCAGCAGCTCACCTGCTCCGAGGCCGGGCATCTGCTGGTGCGGATGAGCTCCGGACTCAAGCTCGACCAGGCCGGGCTCGAGCTTGCCAACGTCGGCCTGGTCAGCCTCTATCGCCGCGAGGGCCAAGCCTTCGCGATCGATCCCGCCGAGAAGCTGAAGAAGGCGCGGACCCTCACCGGCGCCGGGCTCGGCTTCGATGCGCTGGGCGCCCTGCAGGCGCCCTGGTTCCTCGACCGCGAGCACGCCCGCGGCTATGCCGAGGCCGTGTTCGAGAACAACGCCCTGCTGGCGCAGCGCTTGAGCGAGGTGGACGGGCTGTTCTCCCAGGTCTCGCACCCGAGCCTCGGCAGTGACAGCGGCGCCGCGGCGCCCTTCGTCCTCATCCAACTCGAAGATGATGCACCGGAGAATTACCGCAAGTTCGAGCAGGTGCTCTCGCGGGAGTCAAAGGACCGGGATCTCCGCTTCGATAAGGGCGGCAGTTTCGGCTTTCGCGGCCACCGCTACGAGGCAATCCTGCCCCAGGCCGGCGAGATCACGCCGTTCCTGCGGGTGGCGATGGGCGCACGGGCCGGCTGGTCGCGCGATGGGATCATCGATCTCTTGTGCGAGATCGGCGCGGCGAAGTCGCTGGACGCTTTCTAACTACATCAGCCGTTGCGCGGCCCATTTGTGGAAGCAGTGGGTCGGCACGTCCATGACCGGCGAGAAGACGCCGCCGTCGAAGGCCGGCGAGGCGCGGCCGCGCTGCATGCGCTCGACCACGCCCACATCCTCGGCGAAAACCGTCTTCCAGGCGCGGAGGTTGGCCGAGCGGATCTGGGCATAGGTGTCATCCAGCGCCTGGTCGCCGACATAGTAGAGTTCCAGGTGCTCCAGCGTCCGGTCGACGCCGACCGGCTCCAGGCGCACGCAGAAGAAGTGATCCTGGTGGACGCCGAGCAGCACGTTCGGGAACAGGGCGGCGTATTCCGCGCCGCCGCGGAACTGGCTCGGCAGACCGGGGAAGTTCGGCAGTTCCTCGCCGGACTCGGTCAGTTGCGGCCGGTAGACGCGGCTGCCCTGCCCGGCGAAGGAATCCCATTCGTTGATGTTGTAGTGATCCTCGAGCTTCGAATAGGAGTTCAGGGCCGGATGGACCCAGGGCAGATGGTAAGCCTCGCAGTAATTCTCGACCGCGAGCTTCCAGTTGCAGTTCACGTCGAAGGTCGATGACGAGTCCGCGCCGGAATGCCGGATCAGGCTCTGGTCGAACATCGACCAGCGCTCGGCGAGCGGCGCGATATAAGCTGAAAAATCCGGCGCTTGGCCGCTGACATTCACGAAGACCATGTCGAACCAGACGGCGGTCCGCACGGCGCGCAGGCCATGCTGCGATTTGTCGAAGCCGTCGCAGCGGTTGACGTTCGGCCCGCCGATGAAGGGCGTCGCTTTTAGTTTACCTTCAAGGTCATAGGCCCAGGAGTGATAGGGGCAGCGCAAGACCGCGCCGACATGGCAAGGCTCGGTGACGAGCTGGGCGCCGCGATGGCTGCAGACATTGTGGAAGACCCGGATCTCGCCCTTGGTGTCGCGCACCAGGACCAGCGGCAGGCCGAGCAGGCTGAGGGGCAGCACGTCGCCGGGCTTGGCCACGTCTTTGCCGAAGCCGATGCAGGCCCAGCCGGCCTCGTAGAGCCGTGCCCGCTCGAAAGCCAGGAAGTCGGGATCGGTGTAACAGGCGTTGGGCAGCGCCTTGGCGGCGGCGGTCTCGGCGAGGACGGCGGTCAACCGGTTGCGGAAGGCCGGCGCGGTGAAGGCTGAGAGGTCGCCCATGCTGTTCTGCCTCACGTCAGGTCGTTGGGTGGGGTCGAGTTTCGCCGCGGTCCGGTCGGCCGTCTCCCCGAGCCGCGACGTCAGGATGGCGCGCCGAGATAAGGCCGGCGGGCGACATAGTCCTCCAGGACCAGGAAATGCGTCACCAGTTCGCCGTCGTCGGAAAGCGGGCAGATCACCCATTCGTAGCTGGTGGCGCCGACCCGCATCAGGGTGTCGTCGGTGCGCCCGAGGACCGGGGCGCGAGTCTCCACCACGCGGCGGTAGAGGCCGAGCGTGCGCTCGACATCCGCGCTCTCGGGGTAGATTTCGGTCACCCACTTGCCCCCGAGCTCCATCCCGATCGCAGCCGCCACCTCGGTGCCGGCGATCCGGTAGAACAGGCGATCGGGATCGCGGTGCCATTCCGCGACCAGGATGTTCTTCAGCAAGGTCCAGATCATGGTCGGATCGATCTCCTGCCGGCGCGGCATCAGCCGCCGGCCGCGGATCTCGTTCCAATAGTCCAGCAGCCGCGCCACCTTCTCGGACCGGCTTTCCTCCAGTGCGATGAAGTTGTAGCGCCCGGCCTTCTGGCTGCCGGGCGACTGAGGCTGTTCCGATGCCAAACTGCGCAGTCCCCCACGGCCGGAATGGCGCACATCCGGCGCCGTTCTCGCGGCAAAGAGGATAATGCAGCCCGGCGGGACCCGCCACAGCGGCGACAGCCCGGCCGGGCAATTCAGCCGTCAGACCGGTTTCTCGCCGAGCCCGGGGATGTCGCCGAGCTTGTCCTCGAACTGGTGCACCCAATGGACCGTGCGCGGGAATGCCCAGGCCGGATCCGCCGCCGGCCGGCGCGGCGCGCTCAGCCATTCGAGTAGTCTTTTTCCGTCATCGCCCTTGGCGTCCCGCCGGAACCTCTGGTAGCCGTCCACGACCGCCGCCGCGCGATCGCCCGGCACATGCGCTTCAATCGCCGCGCGAATATGGTCGAGGTTGCGCTCCGCGAAATGCGCCGCCTTGAGATCGGCGGCGATCGCCTTCTCCTCATCCGGTGAGACGATGCCCGCATGGCGAAGGTCGCGCAGAGTATAGCGGATGCTGATCATCGGCTCCGAGAGCGGCATGTAGTCCAGCGCATCGATCGCATGGGTGACGCAGACCTCGTCGTCGTCGGCGATCGAGGCCCGGCGGTAGAGCCGGTAGATATTGCCGATCCCGCGCATGCCATAGGGCGCAAGTTCGGCCGCGCGCAGCGCCCCGGTGCTGGCGGCGCCCACCACCTCGGCGCCCTGGGCGATCACGAACATGATCTCCTTGTGCCAGACCGACGGCGTGTTGCCGAAGAAGCCGTCGATGATGCCGATCCTTCGATAGCCGTGCTCGAAGGCGCGGAAGACGGAGCCGAGCGCCGCCGGGGGGAGGAAGTCGATTTGCGGATAAGCCTTCTTGGGCACGCGAGTCGGACCGACAAAGACACAAGACTCGTTCACGACCGCTCCCCGGACATTGGTTTTTCGCAATCTGCCACGCTCCCGCCGATGGCACGAGCCAGAATCCACCTTGCGCGTTCCAGTGGCATGACACCTGCGAAGGGTCCCGATGCCTAGGGTTAAGACGGCAGATCCTGCCGATGGAGGGGATCGTCGAAGCTGCTGGGAGCACGTTGCTAACGCGGGAATCAATCCCCACGAACGGTACTTAATCCTGACGCAACTTCGCCGCGCATTAGGGAAGACCCGTATTGCGATGCGTTGTGGCTCAAGTTAAGGTTAAGCGTGCGTTAAGCTTAACTACGTGCGTTTACAAAGCGTTAATGTTGGAGGGTGGGAATATGCGTTCATTAGAAGAACTTCTGCACTCGCGGCAGAAAGCTGGCATTGCGATCCATCGGGCCCTGCAGGGCCTCGGTGCTTCGGCGGCGCGTGACGACGATGAGCGCGCTGCGGTTTCTGTCTTCGCCCGTGACGACGATGAGCGCGCTGCGCTCTCCGTTTTCGCCCGCGACGACGACGAACGCGCGGCGGTCTCCGTGTTCGCCCGTGACGACGACGAGCGCGCCGCGGTTTCCGTGTTCGCCCGTGACGACGACGAGCGCGCGGCGGTCTCCGTGTTCGCCCGCGACGACGACGAGCGTGCAGCGGTCTCCGTCTTCGCCCGCGACGACGACGAGCGCGCGGCGGTTGCCGTGTTCGCCCGCGACGACGACGAGCGCGCGGCGGTTTCCGTGTTCGCCCGTGACGACGACGAGCGCGCGGCGGTCTCCGTCTTCGCCCG
>NZ_JAYRKD010000024.1:0-89003 GCF_041905885.1 Dongia sp.
TTCTGCAAGCTCAAACACTTCAGGCGCATCGCCACTCGCTTCGACAAGCTCGCCAGGAACTTCCTCGCAGCCGTCGCTCTCGCCTCAACCCGCCTCTGGACCCGGTATTTATGAGTCCACTACCTAGGCGAAGCGCGCCAGGCGCCGCTTCACGACGCCGCGCAAGTTCATCGCATCGAGCGCCAGCAGGACAGCGCCGTAGACCGCGCCGCCGCCGATCACGGCGAGCACCAGCGACAGGAGATCGTCGCGCCCATAGAACGGCCAGAGGAAGAGCGCCATCGCCAGCACGGCGACGGCGATCTTCGCCGCGTCGCGCCAGGCGATCGGCATCGCCATCACCGATCGCGCCGCCCAGGCCGCCGCCATGAGCCCGATCGCACCCGCGATCAGGTTGGCGATCGCGACGCCGACCGCGCCGAAGCCCGGGATCAGCAGGATCTCGAGCAGCAGGTTGACCGCGGCGGTGAGTGCCACCACCGCCAGCAGACGATGGGTCTTGTGCCCGAGCTGGAAGGCATGGTCGAGATAGTTGGCACGGAAGCCGAAGAAGAAGGCGGCCAGCGCCATCCAGGCGGTCATGCTGGCGACCGGCCCGACATATTCCGGGCCGACGAAGAGCTTGGCCAAGGTCGGCGAGACCATCGCTGCACCGACCGATGCCGGCAGCAGCAGCGCCAGAAGCAAGGTGCTGTTGCGCGAGAGCTGCCGGTCCACGGCCGCCGCGTCGCCGCTTTCGACCGCGCGCACCGCCAGCGAATAGGTGGCGGAGCCGATCCCGGCGCCGATCGTGATGATCGTAGTCTGCGCCAACTGGTAGGCCGCGGTGTAGAAGCCGACCGCATCAGTGCCGATCATGAACTCGAGCAGGAAGCGGTCAGCCGCGAAGGAGGCCGCACCCAGCGCCCGCACCAACGCCATCGCCCAGCCGAAGACGAAGAGCCGTCGCGCCATTTCCATGTCGAAGCGCTTCGGCAACAGGCTGAGATGCGGAATGCGGAACAGCAGGCCGGCGACCAGCATCGCCAGGAAGCTGCTGGCCAGCACCGGATAGGCGCTGTGCCAGGCCCAGGCGACGCCAAGGCCGAAGGCCAGGATCAGGATGTTGCGGATGAGGTTCATCCAGAAATATCGCGTCGGGTTGAAGCGTGCGACCTGGACTCGCGCCGCCAGCTCGAACCAGGCATAGGCCCAGCAGCCGGGGAGCGAGATCGCGATCAGCCATTCATACTCGCGGTCCGGCGCGCCGAAGATCGCGGCGCCGACCAGCAGCACCGGCGGCACGATCACCAGGCTGGCGAGGCAGAGCAAGAGAAAGGTCTGCACCACCGTCGGCATGAAGCGCGGGTCTTCGGCATTGGCCTGGAAGAAGCGCATGAAGCTCAAGCCGTGCCAGTCGAAGAAGATGCCGGCCACCAGCACGACGATGGTGAGGCCGAGCCCGTAGAGACCGAAGGCATGCGGCGTCAGCAGCCAGGTCAGCGCCATGCCGGTGACGAAGCCGAGACCGCTCGGCACCACCCGGCTCAGGATGTAGATGGCGCTGTCGCGGAGCATGGAGCGATCGGCTTCTTTCTGCGGTCGAGACGGGGCGCGAAACGCCCTCTAGTCATTGAGTTGTAAGGGAAATTTCCACGATGGTGTGCAGAACTTCACTTTGCGCCCAAGCTTGCGCTTGGGCGGTGGCCGGTATCGAAAATTTCATTATTTTACAGCAGGCTTCGTTTGGAAGTCATTGTTTCGCAAACGCACACCGCGATTGGCCAAGCCGGGTCGAACGGATATAAAGCTTTTCACGATGGCAATCAAAGTACGCCGAGGGGAAGGTTCGCGTGAGTAGTCAGAGCAAGCGCGTCCTGGTCACCGGTGGGGCGGGATTCCTCGGGTCGCATCTCTGCGAACGGCTGCTCGCCGACGGCGCGGAAGTGCTCTGCGTCGATAACTTCTTCACCGGGCGCCGCTCCAACGTCACGCATCTGCTCAGCAATCCGCTGTTCGAGCTGATGCGCCACGACGTTACCTTCCCGCTTTATGTCGAGGTGGACGAGATCTACAACCTCGCCTGCCCGGCCTCGCCGATCCACTACCAGCTCGATCCCGTGCAGACCACCAAGACCAGCGTCCATGGCGCGATCAACATGCTGGGCCTGGCCAAGCGCGTGCGCGCGACCATCTTCCAGGCCTCGACCAGCGAGGTCTATGGCGACCCCAGCGTCCATCCGCAGCCGGAGACCTATTGGGGCAACGTCAACCCGATCGGCCCACGAAGCTGCTACGACGAAGGCAAGCGCTGCGCCGAGACCCTGTTCTTCGACTATCACCGCCAGCACGGCCTGAAGATCAAGGTGGCACGCATCTTCAACACCTACGGGCCCCGCATGCATCCGCAGGATGGTCGCGTGGTCTCGAACTTCATCATGCAGGCGCTGCAGGGCCGGCCGATCACGCTCTACGGCGACGGCGCCCAGACCCGCTCCTTCTGCTATGTCGATGACCTGATCGACGGCTTCGTGCGCTTGATGGCGACCGATCCCGCGGTGACCGGTCCGGTCAATCTCGGCAACCCGAACGAGTTCACCATCCGCCAGCTGGCCGACGTGATCCGCGAAGTGGTCGGCAATGCCGTGCCGATCGTCGAGCTGCCCCTGCCGAAGGACGATCCCAGGCAGCGCAAGCCCGACATCACGCTGGCGCGCCAGCTGATCAACTGGGAGCCGACCGTTCAGCTCCGCCAGGGCATCGCGGCGACCGTCGCCTATTTCGACCAGTTGCTCTCGGCGAAGTCCGACCGGTCGCAGCCACCGGAATTGCGGCAGGTGGTCTGACATGACCGACGAGACGCATCTGCCGATGACCCAAAGCGCCGGTGGCAACCAGGTGGCGACCACGGCCGGCGCGCAGCTTCCCCAGTTCCGGGAACGCCACACCATCATCGAGAAGAAGCAGGTCGATCGCGAGGCGCTGAGCGATATCGGCCGGCACCTGCTGAGCGTCACCGCTGCGGTCAACGCCTATGCCATCGAAAAGGGCTCGCTGATCCTGGCGATCTACGCTTCGCAGGCCGGCGAGGGTGCCTCGATCGCCGCCCGCGAGCTCGCGGTCTCGGTCTGTCGTTCGCCCACCAATTCGGTGCTGCTGATCGACGGCAATACCGGTCCGTCCGACCAGTTCAAGCATTTCGGGCTGACCTCCTCCGAAACCCTCTGGGCGGCCGCGCGCGGCGCGCCGATCCGCACCGTGCGCCTGACGGTGCCGCGGGGCGGCGCCTTCGACCTCGCCACCTTGCCGATCGACGGCGCGAATGATCCGAGCGAGATCGACCTCCGGCTGCTGCCTTCGTTGTTCAACCGGCTGCGCAATGTCTTCAACATCATCATCATCGACTGCCCGCCGGTTATGACCGGCGCCAGCTATGTCAGCGCCTCCGGCCTCGCGGATTCCTGCCTGCTGGTGGTCGAGGCGGGCCGCACCCGCATTCCGGTGGTGAAGCGGGCGATGGAAGAGATCGAGGCCGCCGGCGGCAAGCTCCAGGGCGTGGTGCTGAACCGGCGCAAGCACTACATTCCGTCCTGGATCTACCGCCACCTTTAGCGGACCCCTATTTGATGGCCAGTCCCGTTGCAACGGCGCCTCTCCCCGGCGCGGAAGCCGCAGCTTCGCCCCCACTCCATCCAGGGCTTGCGCAGCCGGAACTCTCCGTCGTCATCAAGGCGCTGAACGAGGCGGAGAAGATCGAGGCCTGCCTGCGTTCGGTCATGGCCGCGACCGATCCCGCTACCACCGAGATCATCGTCGCCGACAGCCTGTCGGAGGATGCAACCGTCGCCATCGCGTCGCGCTTCCCGGTGAAAGTGGTGCAGCTGGCGCGGATCGAGGATCGCGGCTGCGGCAGCGCCGCGCAGCTCGGCTTCCAATATGCCCGCGGCAAGCGCCTGCTGCTGCTCGACGGCGATATGGAGCTCGACCCCGGCTTTCTCGCTGAGGCCAACGCGGCGCTCGACGCCGACCCGAAGCTTGCCGGCGTCGCCGGCATGGTGGTGGACCGGGTCATGACCCTGGAGTTCCGCCGCCGCAAGGGCAAGCAATCCGGCAGCGACACGCCCGGCCTCCACGATCACCTGAACGGCGGCGGTCTGTTCCGCATGGAGGCGATCCGCCCGTTCGGCTATTTCACCGACCGGAATCTCCATGCCTGCGAGGAGCTCGAGCTCGGGATCCGGTTGACGGCAGCCGGCTGGCGCCTGCGCCGGCTCGACCGGCCCTCGGTCTATCACTACGGCCATTCGACCGCCGCCTTCCCGCTGCTGTTCCGGCGCTGGAAGACGCGCTATCTCCACGGCCATGGCGAGATCGTGCGGGCCAAGCTCGGCACCGGCCTGTGGTGGCGCTCGATGCGCGGCGCCTGGCTCTATTGCGGCGTCATCCTGTGGTGGCTGGCGCTGCTCGGGCTGCTGGCCGGCGCGCTGTTCTCGCCGGTGCTGGAGCTCTCTTGCGCGGTGTTGGCGCTGGTGCTGACCGTGCCGATCCTGGCGCAGTGCTGGCGCAAGCGCAGCGCGGTGATGGGCCTCTACTCGGTGGCACTCATCAATTTCCACACCGCCGGCATGATCGCCGGAATCCTGACCCCGCGGATCGATCCCCGACAGCCGATCGACAGCATCGTCCGACACCCCGAGCGATGAGCACCGGCATGTTGGGGGAAGTCCAACCCGGCGACGGGTTCCAGCCAGACGAACGCCTGCGATTGCAGGAAGGCGGCACCAGCCTCGCCGGACGGATTGCGATCGGCTCCGCCGCGGCGCCCGCGCTGTTTCGCCGTGCGGTCGGTCGGCTCTGGCCGGAGATCGTGGAGGATTCCAACCTCCGCCTCGCGGTCGACGGCTATCTGGTCCATGACGGAAAGTTCCTAATCGGCGGCGCTGACGAAGCGCGCGACGTCGCTCGCGCCTTCCGCGCCAGGCCGGATGCTTTCCTGGCGGGCATCGACAACGGCTGCTGCAACATCGTCGCGCATGACCATGACCGCAAGATCACCGTCATCGCCAACGATCCGACCGGATGCCTGCCGCTCTACATACATGTCGGTCGCGATGCCATCACCTTCGCCAACGACTTTCCCGGACTGCAGGCGATCTCGCCGCGGCTTGAGCGCGATCCGCTGGGCTGCGCCGAGCTCTACTGGTTCGGCTACCAGATCGGCAACCGCACGATCTTCCGCGATATCTATCGCACGCCGCCCGGATCGATCCTGACCATCGACTGGCGCGACGGAAGGATCACGACCGAGACCTGGGCCAGTCCGGCGCCGCAGCCCGCCCCGGCCGGTCCTGATGAACTTTGCGAAGTCGCCGCGGACCTCGTCGCCGCGATGCGCACCGCCTGCCACCGTCTCTATACGCCGGAACGGCGCTACGGCATCAAGCTCAGCGGCGGCATGGACAGCCGGCTGATCGCCGGAAGCTGGCAGGATCCCGGCCTGCGCGCTTTCACCTATGCGGCGCCCGACACGATCGAGGAGCGGATCACTGGGCGGCTCGCCCGCGCGCTGGCGATTCCGCTCCAAACCGTGATCGTGGAAGGCGACTTCTTCTCCAGCCTGCACGCGCCGCTCTACCCGAAGCATGCGCTGGCCGAGTTCTTTCACCAGGCGCTGACGCCGCGGATGCGCGAAGCCGGCATCGACTGCGCCCTCGACGGCCTCGCCGGCGACGTGCTGTTCGGCGGCCTCGCGCTTAAACGCAAGGGCGGCTTGCGCGCCACCGTCCGCAATGTCTTCGGCATGGCGGGGCCCTCACTCGGCCCCGATGTCTCGAACGAGGGCGCCGCCGAGATCATCTTCAACCAGATCCGCGTGCCGGACGGCACCCTGCCGGCCCTAACTGCCGAGGCGAGACGGGCGATAGAAGCGCTGAAGCCCGCGGCGCTCGACGACATCGCCCGCGAGTTCCCGAACTGCGAGCCCGGCCTGCCCTTCGACCGCCGCTATATCCGCTTTGCAATCCGCAACCGGATGCGGCGCGACGTGGCGCTGCAGGGCGGGGTCTGCCGGCCGGATGTGGAGACGATCTATCCCTTCCTCGACCGCGACGTCCAGGCGGTGGCGGCGCGGATCAGCAGCGCCCAGGCCGCCGGCAAGCGCTTCTATCGCCGGCTTTATCGTGAGCAGCTGCCACGGATCGCCAGAGTGCCGCTGGACGATTCGCTGCTGCCGCCGGGCGCGCCCAACGCCGCGCAGGTCATCGCCCGCATCCTGCGCTATGGGCTGGAGACGTCGAGCTTCCGCGCTTCGCTGATCAGCGGGCGGAATCTCCGCTTCGGCCGGGTGAATGCGGTGCAATGGCCGCGCTGGATCGCCTTCGACCGCGCGTTCATCGCCGGGCTGCGCCGCTTCATGCAAAGCGCCGACGCCTTCGACGCCGCCGGCTTCGACGCGGCGATCGAGCGGGCGCGCCGGGGCCAACCGCTCGGCGGCAGCCGCATCATGCTCACCGCCAGCTTCTGTGGTTTGGATAAAATCGTCGGAAAATCAGCCACTTAGAGACGAACGCGGGCTTGTGACCACCGTCACTGGATATCCGCCCGGGGAATACCAAAATCAGAGGGGTCGGGCGGTGTGCGCCGCCCGGCAGAGTGAGTGTTCCCTAAGTTTGCGATTGACTATGCGGGTTTGGTGAAAGGGTCTCTGGAAGGACCCTGAAGCGCAAATCCCCGCCGGCGGGCATCAGCCCCCGATCGCCCGCCGGCGATCTTTTCCTCCCCTGAAAATTTGCGCCACCCCGTGTTGATGTGTCTCCACATCACGCTTCGTCATTCCAGGCACTGGCCTTGGGGTGACGAGAGCAAATGAGGCCGCAAGCGCGGCTTGCCGCAAGCGGCGCCCTTACGGCTTCACCGCCACAAGGGCGAAGCCTTCCGGCAGGCTGGCGCCGTCGAGCTTCAGTTGATCGCCTTCGAGCGGGATCTCGACTTTGGTGTTCTCGTCCAGGGTCAGGCGCACGGTGAGACCGGTGAAGAGTTTTGCCGGATCGTCGTCCTTGCGATCGATGAAGACGCGGTCGGTGCCGTCCGGCTGGTCCTTGGAGACCAATTCAAGTTTGGGCGCCCATTCCAGTGCGGCATCGCTTTCGATCAGCGCCTTCGGCATGGTCACCAGGACCCGCTGCAGCGGCTTGGTCGTGGTCGCGTAGGAGATCACGATCTGCGCGTTCTCGGCACCCTTCAGCACCGTGTCGTCGGCGGCGGTCGGCGCCGCGTGATAGGCGAGGATGCGCTCGTTCTTCCAGCCACCCTGCGCGCCCAGGGTTGCCCACTGGCCGGATTCGCCGGTGCCGGTCGCGTTGAAGAGATAGGCGCCGTTCTCCAGGCTGTAGACCGCATAGGTCGGCTGTTCGACGCAGCAGCCGTAGCGCGTGACCGTGAGATAGGGTCCGCTGGCTTTCGCTGCATTGCCGTCGGCTTCGATGGTGAATTTGGCGGCGCTCTTGCCGTCCTTGGTCATCGGGAAGGCGGTCACCTTGACCTTGTCGGAGACCGGCTCCGGCTCGGCGACCAGCCCTTCCTTGCTCTCATGCGCCTCCTCGATCAGCAGCAGCTGATAGAGAATCTCCGGCCCGCCGAGCGTCGACGCCATGATGTTGGTCTCATAGCGCCGGTTGGTGATCGCGATGTCGAAGACGTCGCCTTTGGCGGTGATCTTGATGTCCGAGGGCGCCTGTTCCTTGACCAGGTCCTCGGCAAAAGCCGGGACCGAAAGCATCAGGACGGAAGCGAGCAAGCTGGCCCGGAAAGCGGAAGAGCGCGACATGATAGTCCCCGAAAGTGGAATGCTCCGTTGGGTCGCGGGACCATCTCACTTCGTTCAAAGGGGTGCAAGGCGACCGCGCCGCTAATGCATAGCCCGGTGATCCGCGTCACTCCGCCGGGCTTCAGCGGCCGAAGGCGTCTTCCAGGCCGAACTTGACGTAGGCGCCGCGCAGATAGACCGGCCGGAGGTAGGGCAGCGGGAAGCGCGGCGGCGGCCGGCGCAGCATCTCCGGCGCCTCCGCATTACCGCTGCCGATCAACCGGGCGATGGCGCGGCCGGACCAGGTGCCGAACGCGACACCGTTGCCGTGATAGGCCAGCGCATAATAGGTCCCGGGCTCGTCCTCCCAGGCGCCGACATGCGGCACCAGGTCCATCGCCAAGCACACGAAGCCCGACCAGCGGTGGGTGATCTCGACGGAGGACCAGGCCGGGTAGTAGCGCCGGAACGCCGCTTCGATCCGCGCCGATTGCCGCGCCAGTGCCCTGGGCTCGGCGGAGACGCCGCCGCGGCCGCCGAACATGAAGCGCCCATCGGGCAGCAGGCGGAAGTAATGCAGCAGATTGAGGAGATCGTAGCTCGGTGCGGTCGAGGTCCAGCCGGCTTCGGCGCGCTCGGCTTCGGTCAGCGGCCGCGTCACCACGATCGAGGAGAGCGCCGGCAGCAGCCGCCCGCCGAACTCCGGATGCAGATCCTCCGGCGTGTAGCCGTTGGTGGCGATCAGCACCTTGGCCGCGCGCACGCTGCCCTGCGGCGTGGTGAGCCGGTGGCCGTAGGTCTCGCGCTTCCAGCCGATCACCGGACTCTGCGACATGAGGATCGCGCCGCGCGCGGCCGCGGCGCGGGCGAGGCCGGTCACATACTTCAAGGGATTGAGACCGAAGCCGGTTTCGCCGGCGACGCCGCCGTGGAAATGCGGACCGGCGAGGCCGCGCGCCTTCAGGCCGTCGCGGTCGAGCAGCGTCGACTTCGCGCCAAAGGCATTGGCCATGAACTTGGCTTCGGTGGCGAGTTCCGCCACCATCGACTCGCGGTGCGCCAGCGCGACGTCGCCGGTGCCGGTGCGATCGGCGTCGATGCCTTCCGCTGCCAGCAGATCCGCGACCAGCCCGACCGAATCCGCCTGCGCCTGGTAGAAGCCGCGGGCCGCCTCGAGCCCGTAGGTGGTGATGACCTTCTTCCAGCCGAGCTTCGATCCGCCCATGCAGCAGAAGCCGCCGTTGCGTCCGGAAGCGCCCCAGCCGGGATGGGCGCGTTCCAGCACCACCGCCTTGATGCCGTAGTCCTTGGCGAGATGGTAGGCGGCGGAGAGCCCGGTATAGCCGCCGCCGATGATCGCGACCTCGGCCTCGATCTCGCCTTGCAGCGGCGCGTACGCCGCCGGTGGAGACGCGACGGAATCGCGCCACCAGCTCGGCGCCGGCGTCGCAGGATCGAGCGCGGTCGGGTGGTAGAGATGCTTCATCGCCGGCTCAGCGGATCATATAGACCTTGCGCACGGTCTCGTGGACGCGGCAGGTGCCCTTCCAGTCCTTCGGAAAGAAGGCGATGGTGTCCGGCTTGATCTCGATGACTTCGCCACTCTCGTGGGTGTAGGTGCAGCGGCCCAAGAGGAAGTGGCAGAACTCGTCGCGGGTGACGTGGCAGTTCCAATAGCCCGGCGTGCAGACCCAGATGCCGGTCTCGTTCTCGCCGTTCGGCCCCTTGGCGAGCAGCACGCCCGAGGTCATCGACTGACCCTCGATCATGGTCGGCACCGGGCCCCAATCCTTCAGCGGGGCGGCGGTCTTCGGGTCGTAAAGAACAGGCGTGGTCACAGGTTTCACTCCTAGCGCAGCATGTAAGCGTTGCGGATGGTCTCATGGACGGTGCAGACGCCCGACCAGCCCGCGGTGAAATGGACACAGGTGCCGGGGCGGACTTCGATCGTCTCTCCATCATCGCGGACATAGGTCGCACGGCCGGCGATGAAATGACAGAATTCATCGCGCGGAATCGTCAGCGGCCATTTGCCCGGCGTGCAGACCCAGAGACCGGTCTCCGGCGAGTTGCCGCCGACCGATGGATCCGGCCGCTTGTACAGCAGCCGGCCGGAGGATTTGGACACCCCTTCGATACCGTCCGGCTGGACGCCCCAGTCCGCAAGATCGTCGAAGGTGGTCGCGTCGGTGATGTGCGGGGCGCTTGATGCGAGATTGGTCACGGCTTGTAGGTCCCCGTGGTCGCAATCTCGGCCAGGATCTTGGCCGCCTTGTCGGTGCCCTTGGCGGCCTGCATGTGTTTCGACACGTCGGCGAGCTTCGCCGCCATGGCCTTGTCCTTCAGCAGGCGGTCGATCATCGCAGCGAGATCCGCCTCAGTCCAGGTATAGCGCGGGAGCTGGTCGCCGTAACCGGTGTCGTGGATGCGCGCGGCGTTGTCGAGGCCGTCCCAGCAGAACGGCATGATGATCGCCGGCTTGGCGAAGAACAAAGCCTCGTTGAAGCTGTTGTTGCCGCCGTGATGGATGAAGAGATCGACATGCGGAATGACCGCCGGCTGCGGATACCAGCTTTCCAGGTGCACGTTGCCCGGCACGTCGCTGTACTCGCCGATATAGTCGCCGACATTCATCAGGAAGCGATAGGGCAGCTTCGCGAAGGCCGTGATCAGCCGCTTGTAGAGATCGACATCGGCGGCGCCCAGCGAGCCATAGGAGACATAGATCAGCGGCTTGTCGTTGTTGATCTTGAACTGCGGCACCTCGTATTTGCCTTCGTCGCGCACGCAGCCCTCGAGATACTGGAACTGTTTCGGGTCCAAGGGCGTGCGGCGCTTGAAGGCGAGCGGCTTCGGGTAGAGCAGCAGGTTCATATGCGGCGAGGCCTCGAAGAACTGGCCGAGCGGATAAGGCGCATGGCCGACCTTGGCCAGGAACTCGTTGAACCGCGCATGCACCGGCTTCACCAGCTCCAGGAAGCGGTCGTCGAAGGCCTTGAAGCCGGCTTTGTCGTTCTCATGGCAACCGGAGAGATGCGGCGGGATATCGGGATCGGGAATTTCGTTCTCCGAGCAGGAGATGATCCGCACCCAGGGGCAACCGGCGCGCTTGATCGCGGGGAAGAGGATCACGTTATCGACCGCGACCAGGTCCGGCTTGATCCGCTGCAGATGCGCGTTCAAGCCGTCTTCGGCGATTACCGCGGAATCGACGATCGCTTCCCAGACCGGGATCACATAGGTCGGCAGCTGGTCGATCGGCGAGAGGCGGAAATGCGGCTGTTTCTCGGCGATGAAATTGGCCCAGAACTTGGCGATCTCCTCGTCGGACATGCCGCCCGACATATCGACCAGGTTCTCCTCGAAGCCGTATTTGGCGAAGACGCCCTTGAAGCCCTTGTCGCAAACGAAGACCGGGTTGTGGCCCTCCGCTTTCAGCTTCTGCGCGATGCCGACACAATTCAGCGCCGGGCCGAAGGCGGCCTCCGGAAACAGCACGATCGTCTTACCCATTCGGTCTCCCCTTCTGGCCCCCGGAGCATCCCCGGCGGGCCGGTACAATAGTCGAAAGAAGCGTCATTTCACCAGCAGGCGCGCATGCTCCGCCGCCCAGCTGCAATGCACCTTGCGCCCGTTCTCCACGCCCGCCGCCAGGCGGTGCGCCGCCGGCAGCCGCGCCACCAGCGGCAGGCCGCTGCCGCTCAGCGAGAGATGCACGATCATGTCCTGGCCCATATAGGCCGAACCGATCACTTCCGCCGCAAGCGCCCCCCGCTGCGCGGTCTCCGACAGGACGACTCGCTCCGGCCGGACCGCGAGGCTGGCGGCGCCACCGTCCGGCAGGGCGTCGACATCCTGTGCCGGCAACACGCCCAGCCCGGCGGCTTCGAAGCCGCCGCCGCGGCGATGGCCTTCGAAGAAATTCATCTGCCCGACGAAGTCGGCGACGAAGCGGCTGTCCGGACGCTCGTAGAGATCGCGCGGCTTGCCCAACTGTGCGACCTTGCCATGATCGAGCAGCGCGATGCGATCGGCCATGGTCAGCGCCTCTTCCTGGTCATGGGTCACGACCAGGAAGGCGATGCCGGTCTCCTGCTGCAACCGCTTCAGCTCGATCTGCATCTTCTCGCGCAGCTTCTTGTCGAGCGCGCCCAGGGGCTCGTCCAGCAGGAGGAGCTTGGGCCGCTTGACCAGGGCCCGGGCCAGGGCGACGCGCTGCTTCTGCCCGCCTGAGAGCTGGTGCGGCTTGCGCGATGCCTGGTCGGAGAGCTGCACCAGGGCGAGCGCCTGCTCGACCCGGCGTTTGAGCTCGGCGCCGCGCAGACCTTCCATCTCCAGCCCGTAGGCGACATTGGCGAAGACCGTCATATGCGGGAACAGCGCATAGGACTGGAACATGAGGTTGATCGGCCGTTTGTTCGGCTTGACCGCGGTGATGTCCAAGCCATCGAGGCGAATGGCGCCGCGGTCGGGATGCTCGAAGCCGGCGATCAGGCGGAGCAAGGTGGTCTTGCCGCAGCCCGACGGACCCAGCAGTGCGAAGAACTCGTTCGGCGCCACGGCGAGATCGATGCCATCGACGGCGCGGATCGTGCCGAAGCTCTTGGCGACGCCGGCGATCTCCAGAAGAGCGCTCATGCTTCGGCCTCGCGGTTCAGGCGCTGCGAGAGGAAGACCAGCACGAAGGAGACTCCCATGACGATGGTGGCGACGGCGTTGATCTCCGGCGTCACGCCGAAGCGGATCATGGCGTAGATCTGCATCGGGAAGGTGGTCGAGCTGGAGCCGGCACCGGCGGTGAAATAGGCGATGATGAACTCGTCGATCGATAGGGTGAAGGCGAGCAACGCCGCGGCGATCACGCCGGGCGCGATCACCGGCAGGGTGACGCGGCGGAAAGTCGTGAACTGGTTGGCGCCGAGGTCGATCGAGGCTTCCACAATGGATCGGTCGAAATGCTTGAACCGGGTGCGCACGACGGTGCAGACGAAGGCGATGTTGAAGACCGCGTGGGCAAGGATGATCGAATGCAGCCCCAGGGTCATCTTCAGCAGCGAGAAGAAGGACAGCAGCGCGATCGCCAGCACGATGTCGGGGATGATCATCGGCGCTGCCACCAATGCCTCGAGTGCGGGATGCGGCCGGCGCTCCTCCATGCCCATCGCCAGCAGGGTGCCGACCACGGTCGAAATGATCGTCGAGACGAAGGCCACGATCAGCGAGTTCTGGACCGCATTGAGGATCTTCTCATTGGCCGCGAGCTTGCCGTACCACTCGGTCGAGAAGCCGGTCCAGGCGGTCGGCAAGCCGGCGCGGTTGAAGGAGAGCACGATCAGCACCAGGATCGGGCCATAGAGAAAGAGATAGACCAGGCCGAGATGCGCCCTGAGCCAGTTCATGCCCGCGCCTCTTCGTTGCCGCTGGCGCGATGCACGAAGATCGCCTGCAGGGTGAGCAGCAGCATCATGAGGGCGACCAGCAGGAAGGCGAGGGTCGCGCCGAACGGCCAGTCCCGCGCGGTCAGGAACTGGTCGTAGATGAGATTCCCGAGCATGGTG
The DNA here is from genome assembly GCF_041905885.1 of Dongia sp. Classification (NCBI taxonomy): domain Bacteria; kingdom Pseudomonadati; phylum Pseudomonadota; class Alphaproteobacteria; order Rhodospirillales; family Dongiaceae; genus Dongia; species Dongia sp. Next base: position 13,342 of record NZ_JAYRKD010000024.1, read on the forward strand.
CGCTTGCCGCCGCCCAGGAGATCCGGCGTCACGAAATTGCCGATCGAGAGCACGAAGACGAAGACCGAGCCGGCGGCGATGCCGGGCAAGGTCAGCGGCAGGGTGATGCGCAGGAAGGTGCGCAACCCGTCGGCGCCGAGATCGGTCGAGGCTTCGGCCAGCTCCGGCCCCAGCTTCGAGATCGAGGAATAGAGCGCCAGGATCATGAAGGGCACATAGCCGTAAACCAGGCCGGTCACGATCGCGAAGTCGTTGTAGAGCAGCGGCAAAGGCTCGGCGATCGCGCCCATGCCGGTAAGCGCGCTGTTGATCAGGCCCTCGCGGTTCAAGAGCACGATCCAGGCATAGGTGCGGATCAGGAAGTTGCTCCAGAACGGCATCATCACCAGGATCAGCAACGGGATCTGTCGCGACTTCGGCTGCTGGGCGATGCAATAGGCAGCCGGGTAGCCGATCAGCAGCGAGACCAGCACGGCGCTGAGCGCGATCCGCGCCGAATAGAGGAAGATCCCGGCATAGAGCGGATCGGCGGCGCGGGCGAAGTTCTCGGTGGTGAAGGTGTAGTCGATCCCGCCATAGACTCCGCGCTCGAAGAAGCCGAGCACGAAGATCAGCGCGCAGGGGAGGATCAGCAGCGCGGTCAGCCAGGCGAGGCCGGGTCCGAGCAGAAGTGCGCGGCGGGAGGTCATGGACGATGACGCCAAACAGCCGTCATCCCGGGACTTGGTCCCGGGATCCACGCCTTCCTTCGAACCCCAAGGCGTGGATCCCGGCGCCTAGCGCCGCGATGACGGTGAATGAAGTGCGACAATTCTAATTCGAAGACGTGATCTCGGTCACCGTCTTCGACCAGAGCTTCTGCGCATCGCCGAGGTCGCGCATCTGCTCGAACTTCATCAGCTCCGCCGGCGTGATGCCGAGGTTCGGATACTGCTTGACGAGCGCCGGATCCAGGGCATCCATCGCCGCCTTGTTCGGCACCTTGTAGAGGATGTTCTCGGCGACCCAGCGATGCACTTCGGGACGCAGGATGTAGTTGATGAAGGCCTGCGCCGCGTCCTTGTGCTCGCTGGCCGCGGTCACCACCATGGCGTCGACCCACATGTCGCTGCCTTCCTTGGCGATCGCGTATTTGATCGCCGGGTTCTCGGCGATGCCGTAGTTGCACCAGCCGTCCCAGGCCTCGACCAGCAGGGCCTCGCCCGAAACCAGCTTCGAATAGAAAGTGGTGTCGTCATAGGCGAGCAGGGTCTTCTTGGTATCGATCAGCAGCGCCTTGGCCTTGGCGACTTCGTCTTCCTTCGGCGTGTTGATCGAATAGCCGAGCGAAAGCAGCGCGGGAACCATCAGCCAGCGATCGGTCGCCAGCATGGTGGTCTTGCCCTTCACCGTGTCGTTCGGCTTCAAGAGGTCGTTCCAGCTGGTCGGCTCGGCGCCGACCTTGTCGCTGCGATAGCAAAGCCCGGTCGTGCCCCAGGAATAGGGCACCGAGAATTTCAGGCCCGGATCATGCGGCAGCTGCATCGCTTCCGGATAGAAGTTCGAAAGGTTGGGGATCTTGCCGTGGTCGAGCTCCGCCGCCAGTCCCAGCTTGTGCAAAGCCTCGGCAAACGGCGAGGAGACGAACAGCACGTCATAGCCCTTGCCGCCCGAGGCCGTGACCTTGCCCATGATCTCTTCATTGGTGGCATGGACCGACAGCTCGGCCTGGATGCCGGTCTCCTTGGTGAAATTCGCCAGCAGTTCCGGCGGCATGTAGGCGTCCCAGTTGGAGATGACGATCTTCTCCTGGGCCGAAGCCGCGCCCGCGGCGAGTGAGAACGCGACCGCGACGGCCGCGCCGAAGAGATGCTTTTGCATGATTCTCGTCCCTGTCTTGCTGCCCCCGTTGTTTGTCCGCGCGGCCCCTGGAGCCGGAAGCCGCGCGCTCTGGTCAGCATTATTACTAGCAGTGAAATTCCACACAAGAGTTTCACGCCGGCCCAGGCGTGACGCGACAGATTCCCGTGGCGGAACGAGGGTTTAGTAGATGGGCGGGGTAATGGCCCAGATCACCCGGGTGGTCTGCTTACTGGCGCTCTCGAAGCGATGCCGCCGGGTGCTCTTGAAGCGGAAGGAATCGCCCTCTTTGAGGATATAGGCTTGGTCCTCGATCCAGAGCTTCATCGCTCCGGCGATGACCACCCCCGCCTCCTCACCCTTGTGGACGTAATGCTCGGCGCCCGAGGTGCCGCCGGGATCGAGCGTCACCAGCAGCAGCTGCAGCGTGCCCGGCATCATCGGGGTCAGCAGTTCCTTGTGGCAGCCGTGCTTGGAGAGATTGAGGGTCGGCCGCGCCTTGCGCCGCAGGATGGTGCCGAGTTCCGCGGCCGGCGGCAGCGCGCGGGTCTGGAACAGATCGGCGATCGGCACCTTCAAGCATTCGCTCAGGCGCTGCAGGGAACGCACCGAGGGCGAGCGCACGCCGCGCTCGATCTGGCTGAGGTTGCCGATCGAAAGATCGGAGCGCTCTGCGAGCTGCGCGAGGGAGAGTTTCTGCGCCCGCCGCAGGGCGCGGATCTGCTGGCCGAGCCAGAGATCCTGAGCGCTGCCTTCGCGCGCGACGACACGCGGCGCCTTGCGCCCGGCCGGGCGCTGCTCCTCGCCGTTGATCGTGACGACGGTTTCGCTGCGTTCCATCCCTCGGGCATAGCACAGGGCCGCGCATCCGGGCAAACGCTGACAATCGTCCTGGTTGTCGAGTTGGATTTTTCGTTATCCGCCCGATGCAGCGGCGAACAGATGTCCCGCCCGCGATGCGGCGATCAGCAGATGGCCATCGGCGATCCGGTGGGGTGCAGCTAGGACATCGCTCAAGCGGCAGAAGACCAGGCCATCGGCGATCCGGCGCGGCAGCATCCGAGCCTCGGCGATGAAGGGATATACACGCTCGGTGGTGATGCCGAGGCTGGAGAAATAGCCGCCGCCCAAGGCCGTGAGGCTCGCCTGTTCCGCGAGATCGAGTCGTTTCGCGAGCATATCGCGCGCCGCCGCAGGCCCGGGGGCGCGAGTCGGGAGCCGCCAGGCCGGCACGCAAGGCAGCATCGCATTGCCGGTGAGCGCCTGCGCCGCCGGCAGCGCGCGCATTTCGATGCCGACCAGGATCGTGCCGTCAGCCTGTCTCGCGACGGCGAGAATCGACGCGCTGGCCGGCGAGCCGGAGAAAGGCTCGGCCCATTCCAGGCTGGCCGCGTCGACCGCGTTGCCGGCGGCATCGACATCCTTGAACAGGCCGCGCCGGATCGCGAACCAGGGCCGCGCCGGCGCCGTGCAGGCGGCAAAGCCGCTTTCGCTGCGCGCCAGCAAGGCAGCAAAGTCCACGGCCGGGAATTGATCCGTCGCGGTCAGCGCGGGGACCTCCCCGACCCAGGCATCGAGCGCGATACCTTGGGCGCGCAGCAGGAAAGCGGTCGCGATTTCCAGCCGCGCCTCGTCCAGCGCGCCGACCTGTCCGGCGCGCAGGATGTCCTGCGCGTCGAAGGAACGGACGATGCCGGCGCGCTGCAACGGGCCGGCGCTCGGCTGCGGCGGTGGCAGGTCGGCGAGCTCAAGGTGATAGCACTCCGCGCGTTCGGCGATGCCGCCCGCGGAGGGCAGGAAGGAAAGGTGATGCACGGGTGCTGCGCCGGGTTTCAGGCCGAGCTTCGCCACCAGGGGGCCGAGCGACGCGGGATCGCCGGTGTAAGCGATCGGCTCGATCGCGCGGCCGGGATGGTGCCGGTCCGCCGCGCTGGCGATCGGCCGCGGATAACCGTCGCGCGCGAGGATGCGCAGCCGCCCATTCGCCATCGCCCAGGGCAGCAGCTCGATGGCCCGCGCCGGGCGTTCGGCGATGGTCCAGGTCTCCGCCTCCTGCGCGCGCCGCCAATGCGAGACCCGGAGATAGCCGGCCGAGGGCATCGCCTGCTGCCAGCGCACGCACACCGATGAACCCTGTGGCGCCTTGCGGCCGGAGACCAGCAGGTTGGTGTCGGGCCATGGCGCAGGGCGGCCGTCCTCCTCGCTGAGCTCGGCCTTGCCGGACCAGCGGTTGGCCAGGATCCAGGGATTGAGCACCGGCACCGCGCGGGCATCGGACAGGCCGGCTGCGGCAAAGGCGCTCAGAAACTCCTCGACGGTGAAATAGCCGTATTGCTCCTGCAGCTCCGCCGGCCAATCGGCGCGGTAGTCCTTGCGCAGCAGGAACTCGGCGGCGTTGCGGCGCGCGAGCCGAAAGCGCCGCCGTCCCGCTGCCGGCGGCGTCAGCTCTTCGACCGGAAAGCCCGGCCCGAGCTTGCGGTCGAGCGGCCGCGCCGTGCGCGAGAACTCCAGCAGCAGATTGGGCTCGTCCATCTGCGCCGGCGCGTCCGAGGACGGGCCGGAGATCAGCGTCAGCACCACCAGGCCATCGGGATCGTCCGGCACCACGAAATCGCGCAAGGCCAGCACGCCGCCGGGCTTCAGGGATTGCGCATGCGCGGCGAGCGCCGCCTTCACTGCATCGGTCGAATAGGCCGGATCGGCGAAGGTGAAGACATGGTGCAAGGTGGAAGAGCTCAGAATCGCGTCCGCTTCTAGGCCGAGCGGCTCCGCCACATTGCCGACCTGGAAGGAGAGGTTCGGCGCCGGGTAGCGCTTGCGGCAGGCCTCGATCGCTTGCGGGTCGAGATCGATGCCGACCACCCGCACCTGCGGGTTGAGCCTTGCGAGGTAATATGCAGCGGCACCGGAGCCGCAGCCGGCATCGACCACCAGCGCACCCTTGTCGAGCAGCATCAGGCCCGCCATAAGCGCGAGCTTCTGCGGCATCGAGCGATCCATGCCCTCCCAATAGCGCTGGGCGACGCCTTCCGCGTCGTGGCGCCGGGCATGGGCTTTCGGCGGTTCGGGTGTGCTCATAGGGTGCGATCGAAGAAAGCAGTCTTGAAACCGCGCTTCACCCGGTAGATCTGGGCCGGGCGGTTGCTGGCCAGTCGCCGCTCGCCGGGAACCGGTTCGACGAAATCGGCCTCGGCCATGCGCTTCCGGAAGGCGGACTTGTCCATCTTACGCCCGAGGATCTGCTCATAGACCCGCTGCAGGTCCGGCAGGGTGAATTTCGGCGGCAGCAGATGCACGGGGAGCGAGGTGTACTCGACCTTGCTGCGGAGCCGCGCGACCGCCGTCGCCAGGATCGTCGCATGGTCGAAGGCGAGCTTCTGCTTGTCCGTCGCGTTGCGCCAAGCGACCGCATCGGCATTGGCGCCATGTTGCGGCGCCAGCGTCTCCGCCGCGACCAGGGCGAAATAGGCGAAGGTCGCGGTCCAGCCGCGGGGATCGCGCTTGGCGTTGCCAAAGCCCTGCAGCTGCTCCAGATACGGGGTCTCGATCCCGGCCTTGTCGCGCAAGATCCGCCGCGCCGCAGCGTCGAGGTCGGCATCCTCCTGCGGATGGATATAACCGCCGGGCAAGGCCCAGGCGCCGGCAAAGGGTGCTGCGCCCCGCTGCATCAGCAGCACCTGCAGCGCGCCCACGCGCAAGGTCAGGATCGCCACATCGACCGTCACTTGCGGTCGCGGAAATGCGGCATTCGATTCCGGGTTCTGCTTTGCCATGTCCCGGCAAGACTTAGCCTAAAGTTGTCTTAGATGCAATTACGCACTAACTTAGTTGACAAATTACACTAACTGACCTACATCAGACTCATCGTCAGTCACCTGATAGGAGGACGCATGCCGACCGGCCTGGTGATCGGGAGATTCATGCCGCCGACCATGGGGCACCAATACCTCCTGGACTTCGCCCACGGCTGGTGCGGCGAGGAATTGACCATCGTGGTTTGCGCCAAGCGCGGCGATCCGATCTCCGCCGTTGACCGCTTCGCGGCGATCAAGGAGGCCTATCCGGATGCCGATGTCGTGCTGCTCGAGCATGATCTCCCCGACGCGCTGGAAGGGCATCCGGATTTCTGGACCGACTGGCGCCGGACGCTGCAACGCGCGACCGGCCGCGACCGGTTCGGATTCGTGTTCGCGTCCGATGCCTATGGCGCGCGTCTCGCGCAGGAGTTCGAGGCCCAGTTCGTCCCGGTCAATATCGGGCGGCGTGCGATCCAGATCTCGGCAACCATCGTCCGGCAGGCGATCTTCGACAACTGGGCCTATGTGATGCCGACCTTCCGGTCGCGCTTCGTTGCGCGCGTCGCGGTCGTCGGCCCGGAGAGCTGCGGCAAAACCGAGCTCTGCCGGGATCTCGCCAAGCACTTCCAGACCGAATGGTGCCCCGAATGGGCGCGGATGTTCCTGGAGGCGGAGGGCAATCGGTATCCGGTCGATTCCGACTATCCGCTGATCGCCAAGGCCCATGCGATCGCCGAGGACGCGCTGGCGAAGCAGGCGACGCGCGTCTTGATCTCGGATACCGACGCCGTCTGCACCCAGATCGCGGCCGAGCGGCTCAACAACTTCGCCGATCCGTTCGTGGACCGGCTGGTCCGCGAGCGCCGCTACGACCTTCGCCTGGTGATGGGCGACGACGTGCCCTATGCGGCGGATCCGCTGCGCTACGGCATCGACAAGCGCCAGTTCAGCACCTCGGAGTTCGAGCAGGCCTATCGCGATCTCGGCGCGCCTTTCATCACGATCCGCGGCGACTGGGCCGCGCGGTTCACCCAGGCCGTCACCGCCATTCGCCAGGTTCTCGGCGAGAAAGCCGCTTCGGTTGCCGCTTGATCCAGGACGCGTTAACGTATCGTTTACCATCGCATCCCACACTGGCATGGGACTTTGTGGTCGGCGTCGCGGCATCGATCCGCCGTACTACGTGTTATAACTTGAACGGTGTCGCGAGCCCTGGGGATCAACGCAACCAATCGCTCCAGTACCATGGTGCAAGACCGAGGCATCTTCCTATCGATCATGCCGGCGAGCGCTGCGGAGCGCCGGCTGGCGCTGATCATCCTCGGCGTGTCGCTGGGCGTCTTCGCACTCTGCGTGCCCTTCGCGAAGACCGCGCTCAAGCCCATCGACGCCTTCATCCCGGCCTATGAATCCGCGGTCACGATCAACGACCTGATCACCACCGCCCTGCTGTTCGGCCAGTTCACCCTGCTCGGCAAGCGCGGCCTCAAATTTCTCGCCTGCGGCTACCTCTTCACCAGCCTGATGGCGCTCGGCCATCTGCTCTCCTTCCCTGGCCTGCTGACGCCGACCGGCCTCCTCAGCGGCGGCACGCAGACCACGGTCTGGCTCTACATGTTCTGGCATGGCGGCTTCCCGCTGATGGTGCTGGCCTATGCGCTCAAGGGCGATGCCGAGACCGGCGGCTCCGGCGTGCCGCAGGCGGTCGGCGCGGTGCTGGCGGCGGTGCTGGCGATTATCGCCCTCACCACGCTCGGCCATGGCCTGATGCCGGTGCTGCTCGAGATCACTGAGGGCGCGCCGCCCAACTACACGACGGCCTATCGTGTTGTCGTCGGGATCATCGCCGGCCTGAGCCTGTTGGCGTTGCTGGCGCTCTGGCGCCGGAAGGCGCGTTCGGTGCTCGACATCTGGCTTATGGTGACGATGTGCGCCTGGGTCTTCGACATCGCCTTGAGCGCGATGCTGAACCAGCGGCGCTTCGATCTCGGCTTCTATGCCGGCCGGATCTACGGGTTGATGGCGGCGAGCTTCATCCTGCTGGTGCTGCTCCTGGAAACCCGCGCGCTGTTCGCCCGTCTCGCCGGGTCGCTGGAGCGGCGCAACGCCGCCTTGCGCGAGAGCCAGGAACGGCTGCGGCAGCTGAACGAGACCCTGGAGCAGCGCGTCGAAGATCGCAGCCGCGCGCTCGAGGCCGAGGTCGCCGAGCGCCAGCGCATCCACGAATCCATGCGCGAGACCCAGAAGCTGGAAGCGATCGGCCAGATGGCCGGCGGCATCGCCCATGACTTCAATAACCTCCTGACCGTGGTCATGGGCAATGCCGGCTTCCTCGAGGACCGGCTGGTTCCCGGCCCGGAACGCCAGGCGGCCGGCACCATCGTGCGCGCCGCCGAGCGCGGCGCGCGGCTGGTGCGGCAGATCCTCGCCTTCTCGCGGCGCCAGGCGGTGAAGCCGGAGGTGATCGCGCTCAACGAACGCGCGACCGAGCTCGTCGATATGCTGCGCCGCTCGACCCGCGGCGATATCCGCATCGTCGCCGATTTCCCGGCGGATCTCTGGCCGTTCGAATGCGATGCGGCCGAGCTCGAACTGGCCCTGATGAATCTTTGCGTCAACGCCCGCGACGCCATGCCCTCGGGTGGCCTGGTGCGGGTCCATGCCTGCAACTGTCCCGACGGCATCGCGCCGGATGCCGCCGCGCCCGGCAACCGCGTCGGCGGCCTGGTGCCGAATGCCGATGGTGCGCCGCTCGGCGATCATGTCCGGCTTTCAGTGACGGATACCGGCACCGGCATCGAGGCGGAAGTGCTGGCGAAGGTGTTCGAACCCTTCTTCACCACCAAGGAGGTCGGCAAGGGTACCGGCCTCGGCCTCTCCCAGGTCTATGGCTTCGCCCAGCAGGCCCGTGGCGCCGCGGAGATCATGAGTGCGATCGGGGTCGGCACCACGGTGTCGATCATCCTGCCGCGCTGCACCGTCGCAGCCGAAACCGAGGCGACCGAGCGCCAGGCCGCCAACGATCCCGTGGCGGCCGGCACCGGCATGGTGCTGCTGGTGGAGGACGACGAGGACGTCGCCATCGCGGCGATGACCATCCTCGGCATGATCGGCTACAAGGCGCAGCATGTGCCGAATGCCGGCACCGCGCTGGCGCTGCTGATCGGCGGCGGGCGCTTCGACCTCATGCTTTCCGATATCGTGATGCCCGGCGGCATGAGCGGCTTCGAGCTGGCACAGAAAGTCCGTCAGCATTTCCCCTGGCTGCCGATCCTGCTCTCCACCGGCTATGCCAAGCCCGCCGCCGAGGTCCACCAGGCCGGCTTCGAGATCATCGCCAAGCCCTACAACGCGGCATCGCTGCTGGACGCCATCATCCGCGCAAGGCAGAGCGCCGCCGCCGGCACCAACGCAGAGACGGCCTAGCCGACGCCGTAGACCACCTGCTCCGCCGCTACGCCCTTCAGCGCGAAGGCGCCGAGCGGTGTCATCGCGCCGCCGCAGGCGGCCGCGAACTCCGCCGAGGCCAGGATCGTGCGCCCGATCTCGCCGCTCAAGGCCTCGATCCGGGCGGCGAGATTGACCGCGGGGCCGATACAGGTGAAGTCGAGGCGGTTGCTGCTGCCGACATTGCCGTAAAGCACCTCGCCCACATGCAGGGCCACGCCGAACTTCACCGCGGCCGGCGCTTCCAGCCCGGCCCAGTCGGCGCCGGCGACCGCCGCTTCGACCGCGCGCGCCGCGGCGAGCGCGCGGTCGCAGACCTCGGAGACAGCCGCGGCCTCGATCGGAAAGATCGCCAGCAGCCCGTCGCCCATGAACTTCAGCACCTCGCCGCCGTGTTCGCGGATCGCCGGCACCTGGCAGTCGAAATAGCGGTTGAGCAGCGCGATCAGGTCTTGTGCCTGCATGCGGTCGGCCCGGGCGGTGAAGTCGCGCATGTCGGAGAGCCAGATCGCGGCGCGGATGGTGTCGATATCGCCGCGCCGGATCTGGCCGGCGAGAATCCGTGCGCCCGCCTGGCCACCGACATAGGTGTCGAGCAGGTTGATGGCGACGCGCCTCAGGCCCCGCGCTTCGGCGACCCGCGCCAGCGGATGCTCGATGCGCTCGAGAATCTCGGTCGCCCGGTCGGAGAAGCCTTCGGGCGCGGCGCTGCACCAGGTCGAGACATGGATGTCGCCGTTGCTGAAATGGATCGGCGCCACGACGTAGTCGGTGAGGCCCTGGTCCTTCAGCTCCTTCAGGATGCTGAAGTCCATCGGGCAGGCGGGATCGCTCAAGCGCCGGCGCAGGCCCTGGCCGGTCGCGTAGACCCGCACGATCGGGCTGCCGGTATAGCCGGGATCCTGCAGATATTCGAACGGCGCATCGGAGACCACCGTGCCCTCGCTCGCCTTCCACAGCAGCCGGCGTCCCATGATCTCCGGATGCAGGGTGCGGATGAACAGCGCGCCGCGTGCCAGCGGGACGCCGCAGGCCACCAGCCGCTCGCAGAGTTCGGTCAGCACGTCGGCGTTGTCCTGGGCCGAGCGGCATCCGGCCGCCAGCCAGGCGATCAGGTCATCGACGTCGCTGGTTCGGGAAGCACCCGGGGTCATGGTTGGCGAGTCTACAGGCTCGCGAATGCGAGGGCTACGCCGCCGCTTCCGCTATGCCGCTTGGGAGGCCTCGATCAACGCGCCGGGAATGGACAGCCGCACCGTGGTGCCTTGGCCGGGCAGGCTTTCGATCTCGAGCTTGCCGCCCAGGAGCAGCATCATGCGGTGGGCGAGATAGAGCCCGAGGCCGGCGCCCTCATGATGCCGGTCGAGCCCGCCGCGCACCTGGGAGAAGGCCGAGGTCACGTTCTTCAACGCCGCCGGCGCGATCCCGATGCCGTTGTCGACGACTTCGAAGACGATGGTCCGATCCACCGCCGCCGCCGCCCGCAGCAGGATGTCGCCCTGCGGCCCGGTGAACTTGATCGCGTTGGAGAGAAGCTTCGCAATGACCTTGGCCAGCGCCTGGCGGTCGGATTGGATCGCCTCGGCGCCGGGCAGGACCTCGAAGCGGATGTTCTTCTCGCCGCAGGCCTCGGATTCGCGGGCGGCGAAGCAGCAGGCGCCGAGCAGGCTGCGGACCTCGAACACGTCTGGCCGGATCTCGTATTGCTCGGCCTCGATGCGGGTGATGTCGATGATGTCGTTGACCAACTCCAGCAGCCGCTTGCCGCCGCTGTGGATGTCGCGGGCATATTCCACGTATTTCGGATTGCCGACCGCGCCCAGGCTCTGGTCGCCGATCATTGTCGAGAAGCCGATGATGGCGGAGAGCGGCGTCCTGAGCTCATGGCTGATCCGCGCGAGGAACTCGTTCTTCGCCGCGGTCGCCGCCTGCAGCTCGCGGATCGTCGCGTCGCGCGCCGCTTCCAGGGCGCGCTTGGCGCTCTCGTCGCGGAAGGTGACGATCCAGACCGACTGGTCGTCGCCGTTGCCGGCCGCGGACTGCGAACGGGTGACGGAGACCGCCAGGCCCAGTGCACGTCCGCTTCCTGTCGCGACGGTGACCTCCGCCGCGGCCTGCGGCATCAGAGCGAGACCGTCGAGGATGGCGCCAACCGCTTGCCCGGCCAGCGCGGCTTTCGCCGTTTCGAGCATGTGCTCGGCCGCGCCGTTTGCCACCAGCACGCGGCCGTCGTCGCCGGCAATCAGGATGCCGTCGGAGCTGTCGTTGAAAACGCCTTCCATCAGCGCCTTCTGGCGCGCGGCGGCGGCGCGGTGGAGCGCGGCGGCGCGTGAATGGCGCCGCACGCTCCGGATCAGCGTGAGCAGGGCCCAGCCGGCGATCGCGGCAAGCCAGGGCGCGACGGGCAGCGCAATCGCGAAGGCGGTTTGCAGCACGAATCCCAGTCCCAGCGCCGCCGCCGCCGCCGCACCTGCGACGAACAGCTGGCGGCGCCAACCCCGGCCATCGAGCCAGACGCCGGCGATCAGAACGACGCCGAGACCGAGCAGAACCCAGGCGTCGCCGGCGGTATGGATCATGCGATCGCCGACCACGCTGGAATAGGCCAGGGCCTGATACTCGACCCCGTTCAGCGTGTGATACTTCGGCACGTTGAAGCGATCGGGAATCTCGGCGGCGGTGGCGCCGATCAGAACCTTCTTGCCCGCCACCACCGCGGGATCGAATCGCCCGCTTAAGACGTCCACGTAGGCGATCCGTGCGATGGAGCGTGGATCGATGCTGTAGTCGACCAGGAATGCGTTCTGTCCCGCGGCGACCCAGCCCGCGAGCACGGTTGCCATGCTGTCGTCGTCCTGCAGGTAGCCACGCAGGATCCCGTCCTCATCGGCGACCGCGTTGACGAAGCCGAGCTGCGCATGCGCCCGGAAGGCCGGCAGCGGGAGATTCAGCAGCGGTTTGAGGTCGCCATTCGCCTGCCGGAAGGAGGCCAGCACGATCCGGCTCTTCGACCCCGCAATGGCCAGGGCGAGCGCCGCGTCGTCGGCCGGCTTCTGCTGCGTGCTGAAATCGACGTCGAAGGCGATGGTCTCGGCGCCTGCCTGGGACAGGCGCTGGATCAGCGCCGCATGATAGGCGCGCGGCCATGGCCAGCGCCCGATCTTCTGCAAGCTGGCGCCATCCATCTCGACCAGCACCAGATCGTCGGCGGCCGGCCGCGACCAGAGCGAGTAGTTGAGATCGCCGATCAGGCGATCGGCGGGGACGAAGACTCCCGCGAGGGTCAGCAGCGCCAGCGCCGGGCCGAAGCCGAAAAGCATCAGGCCGCGCCAGGAGAGCGCGGCCCGGATTCGCTTCAAGCCTTGGCGGGCATCGTCAGGCACGGCGGCGGGGCATCCTGGCGCCGGATTGATCAGTTGCGGCCGCGGGCAAAAGCGTTGCCGTGGCCGTTGCCGTTGCCGCCACCATTGCCATTACCGTTGCCATTATTGCCGTTGCCATTGCCGCCGCCATTACCGTTGCCGTTATTGCCGTTGCCATGGCCCCCGCCGTTGCCATTGTTGCCGTTGCCATTTCCGTTGCCGTTGTTGCCGCTGCCGGAGTTGCCATTGCCGTTGCCATTGCCATTGCCGGAATTGCCCGAAGGGTTGCTGCCGGCGGGGGCTTCGGACGCGGCCTTGCTGGGCGCCGCGCCGACTTCGACGCCGCGGTCGCGGGTCTCGACGGTGCCGCGCTCGCCGGCGCCCACAGACTGGGAATCGCCCGTGCGGCGGTTCTTCGCCTCGACGCGGCCTTCGCTGACGCTGACCGAGCTTTTCTGATCGCTGGCATCGACCGAGAAGGTCGTGCCCTTGACGATGGTCGCCAGCAGCGGCGCATCGACCTGGAAATGTGGCACCTTCTCCTTGGTCACGTGATACTCGACATGGCCGTAGGGCTGGTCGATCAGCGTGTTCGAGGTCGGTTGCGGATCGACGATTTCGATCCGGCTGTTCTCCGCCATGGTGACGAGGTCTTCGCCGCGGCTGAGCACCAAGGCGCCGCCGTCACCGGTGGTGAGGCGATCGCCCGGCGCGACGTTGCCGCCCATCACGACGGCGGTGGGCGCATCGCCGTTGCCGTGATCGACGAAGGCGTTGTTCGCCACCACCACCGACCAGCCGCCGGTCTGGCTGGCATTCAGGGCCGGTGCACTGAGCGCGGCGAATACAAAGCCGACGATCAGCAGCGGGAGTAACCGGGTCTTCTGGCGGCGTCGCATCTTGGGTTTCCTATCTGACTGCGGAACCCCTGGGCGCCTTTGCGGCGATTGCGGCAGTTCCGATTCTACGGGGTAAATTGTCCCAGCAAACGCTTAAGGCCGAATTAATTCCGCCGCCGAAAAACCCGAATAACACGCTGAAATCACGAGAAGAAATTTGGCGCGTATTTTAGCGATCGGCAGCGTGGCCAGGCCCTGGAGGGACAAGCCGGACTCCGCCTGCTATGAACTTCAAATGGATACAGGAACCCATCTCAACGGCCGGGTCGATCGCGCCGCCCTCGCGGCACTGCGCAAGCGGGAAGAAGCCGCCTTCGCGGCACGGACTCCGAAATCCCGCGCCTGGCTCGAAGCCGCGCGCGCCAGCATGCCGAACGGCGTGCCGGTCGCCTGGATGGCCGGGCTCTACCGGCACAACTCGATCGTCGCCGGCGGCGGCGCAGGCGCCTTCTTCCGCGACATCGACGGCAACCGGTATTGCGACTTCAATGTCTGCGATCTCGCCATGACCATGGGCTATGGCCCGCCGCCGATCGTCGAGGCGGTCAGCCGCGCGGTCGCCAACGGCGCGCATTTCCTGCTGGCCGTGGAGGACACCCGCGCGGTCACCGAGGAACTCGCCCGCCGCGTCGGCCTGCCGGCCTGGCAGTTCACCCTCTCGGCCTCGGCGGCGAACACCGAGGTGATGCGCATCGCCCGCTTCATGACCGGCCGCACCAAGATCCTGATCTTCGATGGCCAGTATCACGGCCATATCGAGGAATCGCTGGTGACCCAGCGCGGCAATGAGACGGTGCCGATCCAGCTCGGCCTCTCGGCGCGCACCGCCAAGGAATCGATCATCGTCCCGTTCAACGATCTCGCCGCCGCCGAGGCGGCGCTCAAGGCCCATGAGATCGCGCTGGTGATCACCGAGCCCGCGCTTACCAATTGCCTGCTGGTCGAGCCGAAGCCGGGCTTCATCGAAGGCCTGGGCGCACTCGCGCGGCAATACGGCGCCCTGCTCTGCCTCGACGAAGCGCATACCTTCCAGTTCGAATATGGCGGGATGGCGGGGAGCCGCAAGCTCGACTGCGACTTCGTGACCCTCGGCAAGGGTCTCGGCACCGGCGTCTCCTTCGCGCTCTACGGCATGACCCGCGCCATCGCAGACGTGATGGAGAAGCATCTCGACAGCGATATCGGCCTCGACATCGGGTCGAAGGGGCTCGCGACCGGCGGCACGACCTATGGCAGCGCGATTGCCGTCGCCGCGGCCAAGGCGGCGCTGGAACAGGTGCTGACCCCGGAGAACTATGCGCGGGTGGATAGCCTCGGCAAGACGCTGGCCGAAGGGCTGGAGACCGTGTTCAGGAAGCACGGGCTCGACTGGCGCGCCTTCCACCTGGGGCCCCGCTCCGGCTATTGCCTGAAGCCGGATTTCCCGACCAACGCGGAAGAAGCCTCGGAATCCATGGACATCGAGATGATCGATGCGCGCCGGGTCTTCATGGCCAACCGCGAGGTCTGGGATGCGGTCGTCTCGGCCGGGCCGCAGGTCTCCTTTGCCCACAGCGCCGAAGACATCGCGCGCTATGTGAGCCTGGCCGACGCGTTTCTTGCCGAGATCGTGCGGTAAGCCATGATCGATCGGCGGCCGCCCATCACCAGCAACGAGTTCGACCTGATCATCATCGGCGCCGGAGTCGCCGGGATCGCCGCGGCCCATGCGGCGCGCGATGCCGGCCTGAACGCGATCGTGCTGGAGGCCCAGGACCGGGTCGGCGGCCGCGCCTTCACCGATTTCGAAAGCTTTAGCCAGCCCTTCGACCACGGCTGCCAATGGCTGCATGCCGCCAGCATCAATCCACTGCGGCCGATCGCCGATCGCCTGGGCTTCCGCTATCGGCGCGGCGAGATCGATTTCCGGATCCATGACGGCCATTGGTGGCTGAACGATTCGATCGCCGCCGAATACGCCGCGATGTACACCGCGACCTATGATCGGATCCACGCGACCGGTGAGGCCGGCGAGGATGTTTCCTGCGAGAGCTGCATCGATCCGGCCAGCCGCTGGGCACAGCTGTTCCGCCAGAGCTTCGCGCCATACATCTCGACCGAGCCGCGCAATGCCTCGACGCTCAATCTCGCGCGCTATCGCGACACCGGCGAGAACTGGCCGGTGGAAGACGGGCTCGGCGCGCTGGTGAAGAGCCTGGCCGAGGAAGTGCGGCGGGCGATCGAGATTCGCCTTTCCTGCCCGGTGAAGTCGATCGACTGGGGCAGCGACGCGGTCATGGTCGGCACGCTGGACGGCATGCTGTTCGCCAAGGCCGTGCTGGTCACGGTCTCGACCGCGGTGCTGGCCGGCGAGCGCTTGAAATTCTTCCCGCTGCTGCCCGACTGGAAGCACGAGGCGATCGCCCAGCTGCCCCTGGGCTTCGCCGAAAAGATCGCCTTCGAGTTTGCCGGCGATCCCTTCGTCGGGCTGGAGACGCATTTTGCGATGATGGACTGGCCCGACGCGCCGATGGGCTCGTTCCACATCCATCCCTTCGACCGGCCGATGGCGACGCTCTATCTCGGCGGCGTGCAGTGTCGCGACCTGGCGCTGGCCGGTGACGCGGCGATGCTGGAATACGGTCGCGACACGCTGGCGAAGCTGTTCGGTACGGAGATCCTCAAGGACATCCGCCAGTCGCGGGCCACCAGCTGGACCACCAATGCCTGCATCGGCGGCGCCTATTCGGTGCTGGTGCCAGGCGGCGGCGAGGCCCGCGCGGCGCTGGCGCAGCCGATCGATGACAAACTGTTCTTCGCCGGCGAGGCGACCTCGCCCGATGCCTTCCAGACCGCGCACGGCGCCTGGCAGTCGGGCCTCGATGCGATGAAGCTGATCCTGGCGACGGCGCAGTTCGCGCGGTAGCGGGTCGCCCGTTAGACATCGAGCCGTTCCAGGAGCTCGGCGAAGACCGGGCGGATCCGGCGCAGCTCCTCGAGATGCGCGGTCGAGAGCTTGGTGAGCAGGCGCCGGCCTTTGGGCGTCAGCGCCAGCAGCACCTTGCGACGGTCGGCGGTATCGGGCTGACGGGAGACCAGGTCGAGCTCCACCAGGCGGTCGACCAGCTCCACCGTCGAATGATGCTTGAGCAGCATGCGCTCGGCCAGGAAGCCGACGGTCACCGCCTGCCCGTCCGGCGCGCCGATGATCGACAGCATGGCCTGGTGCTGCTGCGGGGTGAGGCCGACGCTCTTGGCGGCGCTGCCGCTGAACTCCAGGAACTTGCGCAAGGTGTAGCGGAAGTTGGCCAGGGCCTGATAATCCGCGGTCTGCGGCTTGCCCCGCTCGCCCGCCGCCCCCTTCCCCTTGATCTCCGTCATCTCGCCGTCCGGCCGTTTCCCCATGCTTCATAAGTGCCCGGCCCGGCGTTGCGGCGCAATGGTGGATATTGGGGTACGGGCTTGCCGCGACGCTCTTCCAATTCGTCTCCATATTATATCGCTCTACGATATATAACAGCGACTGCAGCGCCGCAGTCCGGAGCGCATGAAGGGGGTCGCGCGGCGGTAGAAGCAGAAAAACAGCTTCGCCATGCCCGCCCCCCAAGTCCGCGGGCATCCATGGGTCCAAACCCGACCGCTGAAGAAGCCCATGGGTCTCCGCCCCGGCCCCCTGTCGAGCCGGGTGCGGAGACGGCGACCCCCGGTCTGCAGGCCCGTTTCGGCATTAGCCCTCTCTTAACGATCTGACCCGCAAGCTTCTGCGATTTTCGGGGAGATCGGGGTCATGAACCGCAGCGCGCGGGCGAGCGAGGAGCGAGGCGTCACCAGGCGGCTTTTGCCGCTGCGAATCTCGTCGCTGATCCTGATCTTCGCCGCGGTGCTGATCGCGGCCTTCACCGGCGCCATGCTCTATGTCGGCAAGCTCTCGTCCGAGGAAGCCGACCAGCAGGCGCGGGCCAGCGAGGTCAACCTGTTCCGCCACGTGCTGGCCAGCCGCTTCATCATGCTGGCGCGCGACCAGACCCAGGAATCTATCTGGGACGAATCGGTCCGCAACATCAGCCTCGACTTCGACCCGGATTTCGTCAGCGACGAGACGGCGACGGCGCTCTGGTACAACTACGGCCTCGACCGCACCCTGCTGGTCGGGCCGGACAAGAAGCTGCTGGCCTATGCGCGCGGCAGCGAGGTCGATTTCAGCCCGACCGCCTTCACGCTCGACGCCGACATGCAGGCGCTGATCGACAAGGCGGTCGCGCAATACATGAAGAACCGCATCACCATCAAGGGCGGATACAGCGCCCGGGCGGCGACGATCGGCGACCGCGCCATCATGCTGAGCGAGATCGGCGAGATCTTCTCCGGTGCGTTCCAGACCATCGAAGGCAAGCCGGCGCTGGTCAGCGCCACCGCCATCGTGCCCTATGAGAACGAGGTGGCGCTGCCCGACGGGCCGCCGGTGATCCTGGTCAACGCCAAGTTCATCGACACCGACGAGGTCTCCTATCTCCGCAGCCAGCTCGGCTTCCAGTCGCTGGATTTCGTGGCCGCCGGCGACGCTGCTGCAACCACTGGCACGCGGGAGGATATCAAGACCCTGAGCGGCCAGGTGGTCGGCACCTTCGTCTGGCAGAACGCCTTGCCGGGCGCGCATATCTGGTCGGTGATCCTGCCGATCGTCGGCGCGATCGGCGCGCTGGTCGCCGCCGCAGCGCTCCTGATGGCGCAGCGCCTCGGCAAGATGTCCAACCAGCTCGAGACCAGCGAGCGCCGCACCCGGCATCTGTCGCGGCATGACGCCTTGACCGGCCTCGCCAACCGCCTCTCCTTCGGCGAGGCGCTGGAGGAAGCGGTGGCCGGCCTGCCGGACAAGGCCTTCGCGGTCGTCGCCTGCGACCTCGACCGCTTCAAGGCGGTCAACGACACTTTCGGGCACGGGGCCGGCGACATCGTGATCCGCACCGTCGGCGAGCGGCTCGCCAAGGAAGTCGGCGAGAGCGGCGTGGTCAGCCGCACCGGCGGCGACGAGTTCATCATCCTGGTCCATGCCTTCACCGACAAGCGCCGCCTGAACCTGCTCTGCACCGGCATCATCGACGCGATCCTGAAGCCGATCCGCGTCGACAACGGGCAGGAGACCGATGTCGGCGTCAGCCTCGGCGTCGCCCAGGCGCCGCTCTGCGGCATCACCGGCTCGGCGGTGATGCGCGCCGCCGACGAGGCGCTCTATGCCGCCAAGCAGATGGGCCGCGGCCGCGCGGTCTTCGCCGAAGCGCTGGAGGCGCCGCAGGATCCCGAAGCCGCCCCGATCAAGGCCGCGGAGTAGGCTTTCCGACCTTTACGGGCTGGATCCGTCAATGGCTTGCAAGCCATTGCGAATCAATATGAAAATCCCTATTCAGTGGCCCGCGCTCATCCGGCCTGCGTAAAGGCCCTGTAAAGGTTCCGCCTCAAGCCGCTGAAACGCATTGTATTCCTTTTGTTCTCGCGGTTCAACATGACCTCCGCGAAATCTCCCCGCTTCCGCCGCAGAAGCGGCCGATTGGGCCGGCAATGAGTGAGCGGCTGACGCCGCACCCTTAGAGATGGAAACCCGCGTGATGATCAACCGTCGCCAATGGCTCCTGCTGGCCGGCTCACTCTCGACTCTCACGCTCGGGCGGATCGGCCGTGCCTTCGCCGCGAATGCCGATGAGCCCGCCACGGTCAAAGCGGCGATCGACGCCGCGGTGAAGCCGGTGATGGCGCAGTATGGCATTCCGGGCATGGCAGTGGGCGTCACGATCGACGGGCGCCGGCATTTCGCGGAATTCGGCAGCGCCTCGCCGAAGCAGAAGCTGCCGGTGACGCGCGCGACCCTGTTCGAGCTCGGCTCCATCAGCAAGACCTTCACCGCAACCCTCGCGGCCCTGGCCGAGATCGACGGCAAGCTGAAGCTGACCGACACGGTCGGCGAACACATCAGCGAGCTCAAGGGCAGTCCGATCGGCGCGGTGCGGCTCTTCGATCTCGCCACCCACACGCCGGGCGGCTTCCCGCTGCAGCTGCCGGAGAATGTGAAGACGCGCGACCAGCTGATGGGCTGGTACCGCGCCTGGAAGCCGGAATTCCCCGCCGGCACGAAGCGCACTTACGCCAATCCCAGCGTCGCGCTGCTCGGCATCGTAACCGCACGGGCCATGGGCGAGAGTTTCGCCCAGCTCGCCGATGGCCGCCTGTTCCCAGCGCTCGGCCTCACCCGCACCTTCGTCAACCTGCTCGATGCCAAGGCCTATGCCTGGGGCACCAACAAGGATGGCAAGCCGGTGCGTGCAGGCCGCGGGCCGATCGCCGCCGAGGCCTGGGGCGTCGTCTCGACCAGCGACGACATGCTGCGCTATCTCGAGGTGAGCATGGGCGTCGGCGCGCCGGTGCAGGACGCGGTTGCCCGCGCCGTCGCCGCGACCCATGTCGGCTATTACCGCTCGGGTCCGTTCATCCAGGACCTCATCTGGGAACAGTATGCGATGCCGGTCGCGTTGCAGGCGATGACCGAAGGGAATTCGCAGCAGATGTCGATGAAAGCCAATCCGACAACGGCGATCACGCCGCCGATGCCGCCGCGCAGCGATATCATCTTCAACAAGACCGGCTCGACCAGCGGCTTCGGCGCCTATCTCTTCGCCGCGCCGGAGCAGAAACTCGGCATCGTGCTGCTGGCGAACCGGTTCTATCCGAACGAGGTCCGGACCAAAATCGCGTGGTCGGTGATGGAGCGGTTGGCGACTTAGCGGGCAGCGCTATTCGCGGCGGATCATCCAGAGCGGGTGGCTGAGCACCAGGCGGATCAGCTCCGACTGGCGGCCGCCGCCGAGCTTGGCGAACATGTTCCTCAGGTGGACCCGCGCGGTGCCGACCGAGATCTGCAACTCGCCGGCCGCTTCGGTCACGCTGCGGCCTTCGACCAGGCGCTCCAGGACGCGCGCTTCGGCCATCGAGAAGCCGAAGGCCGAGGCGAGGTCGGCCGTCACGCTGGACTTGCGACCCTCCTCGCTGATCAGGATCGCGGCCATGCCGCGCATCGCCTCGATCGCGCCCATGCGCGGGATCATCGGCACCACCAGCACCGACCAGGCGGGTTGCCCCGACGGGCGCGCGATGCGCAGCGCGCCGGCGACTTCCTGGGCGGGCTCGTCGCTCTGCTCGAGCACGCGGCTGACGCAGACGGCGAGCCGCGCGTCCAGGGACTGCACGGTTCCGTCGCGCTCCAGGTGGATGCCGTCTTCCTGGTGCAGCATTCTCTCGGCCGACCGGTTGAAGAACACCGCGCGCCCGGCGGCGTTGAGCAGGATGAATCCGGTCGCCAGCTGATCCAGGACCATCTCGGCCGCGGCGCCTTCGATATTCGCCCGCTCCAGCCGGTGGTTGATCTGCATCGCCCGGCGGAAATGCGGCGCCAGCTGCTGCAGCAGGGAGACATCGCGCGTGACCCGATCATCCTCGCGGTCCGGCAGCAGGTAGCTCACCGCCAGGAAGCGCTCGCGGTCCTGGTGGATGGTGACGCCGATGCCGGTGACCATATTCTGCGGCCGGAGAAAATCCGCGAAGAACTCGGATTTCTTGAGCTCGGCGCGGTCCAGCATGTATTCCGCCGGAACCGCCAGGCCGACCGGGCGGCGCGGCAGGTTGCGCAGCCAAGGGTTCACCCTGGCGAAGTGCTGGTTGTACTTTCCGACCCAGTCCGGGTGCCAGTTCGAGGAGACCACGGTGAACGACCCGTCCCCGAGCGAGAGATCGTGGTTGAGAAGCGTGCCGTGGCCTTCCGGATAATGCGCGCCGAGGGCATCGATCACATCCTGCCACCCGGCGGGATCGACGGCCGCGCCGTAGATCCGCTCAATGATCCCGTCCACGTCTGGAGACATCCGATTCCCCTTTGCGACGCCGAGGCACGACTACAAGCGAAACGCGAGATGCTGTTGCGAAAGTATCGTCTTCGCCGGCGGAGTTCCATGGCGAAATAGGGCGCGGCTCTACCCCATTTGGCATAGATCCGACACCGCGTACTACCGCCGCTTCCCCACCTCGCGCGCCACGTCCAGGAAGGCGCGCAGCGCCGGCGGGACTTTGCGGTGGCCGGGGTAGTAGACGGCAACGCCCTCGGCGTATTGCAGCCAGGGCGAGAGGACTTCGCGCAACTGCTTGGCCTTGAGTGCCGGGGCGGCGGCGGGCGCGAGGACATAGGCGATACCCAAGCCCCGCACCGCGGCCTCCACCATCAGGTCTTCGTCGTCGAGCACGACGGCGGCGGGGGCGTCGATCGTCAGCGCCTGGCCGGCGCGTTCGAATTCCCAGCGGTAGAGCCTGCCGCCCGGCAGGCGATGGCCGATGCAGCGATGATGCCTGAGGTCGTCCGGCGTCTTCGGGATGCCGGCGCGTTTCAGATAGGCCGGTGACGCCACGCAGAGGAAGCGGAGCGGCGCGCCCAGCGGGACCGCGATCATGTCGCGCGGGATCGAGCCCATCAGGCGGACGCCGGCGTCGAAGCCGCCGGAGACGATGTCGATGAGCTTGCCTTCGGCGACGAGGTCGACGGTGACATCGGGATGGCGCTCGGCCATCGCCGGCAGCACGCCGCGGACCAGCAGCGCCGCCGCCAGGCGCGGGGCGTTGAGGCGGACCGTGCCGGCGACCTTACCGCGGAAGGATGCGACACCGTTCAGCGCGTCGTCGAGCGCGGCCAGGGCGGGCTGCAGATGCCCGAGCAGGCGGAAGCCGGCCTCGGTCGGCGCGACGCTGCGGGTGGTGCGGTTGAGGAGCCGCACACCCAGCCGCTCCTCCAGCCCGCGCATCGCGTGGCTGAGGGTCGAGGGCGCGGTGCCGAGCTCGTCGGCCGCCCCGCGGAAGCTGCGGTGGGTGGCGACCGCCACGAAGGCGGTGAGGTCGTTGAGCGAGGGCTTCGGCATTGCTGGCGATATTGCAGCAGCCTATACGGATTTCAATGTCTAATCGACGGAATGCCGAGGGCCTATTTCTGCCTTCTCTCCGCTCAGGCACAAAGGACCCCAGCCCATGTCACAGATTTCCAAGCGCGATGCCGTCTTTCCCGCCGACCGCCATGCGCTCTACGACCTGCACCGCTATTCGGCGGCGATCCGCTCCGGCGATCTGCTGTTCGTCTCAGGCCAGGTCGGCAGCCGCGCCGACGGCTCGCCGGAGCCGGTCTTCGCCGACCAGGTGCGGCGGGCCTTCGCCAACCTGCGCGAGGTGCTCGCGGCGGCAGGCTGCAGCTTCGACGACGTCATCGATGTCACCAGCTTCCATACCGACCCGGCGGCACAGTTCGAAACTTTCATGGCGGTGCGCGCCGAGGAAATCGGCGAGCCCCCTTATCCGAACTGGACCGCGATCGGGGTCAACTGGCTCGCCGGCTTCGACTTCGAGATCAAGGTGGTGGCGCGGATTCCGGTGACCGCTTCTTCGTCATCCTCCGCGTAGAGCGGAGCCGCTTACTTCCGCAGCCGGCTGTCGAGGCTGAACGCGCCCGGGCCGGCGAAGACGAAGTAGAGGAAGACGAAGCAGTAGAGGATGGCGGCGTCGCCGCCGTTATTCACCGGAAAGAAGTTCTGCGGCATATGCGCCATGAAGTAGGCGACTGCCATGGTGCCGGAGGCGAGGAAGGCGGCGGGGCGGGTGAACAGGCCGAGTGCAATCAGCGCGCCGCAGACCAGTTCGACGATGCCGGCAAAGGCGGCTGGGCTCGAGAAGGTCAAACCGTAGCCAGCCATCTCCCCCGCCGGGAAAGAGAGGAATTTCTGGGTCCCGTGGGCCAGGAACAGCAGTCCCGACATGATGCGAAGAATGCCGTGCATCTTGGGGGCGTGGGGGGCGAGTTGGCTCAGCATGGTTGGGCTCCTGTCATCGGACTGGAAGCGACTCGGCGGCCACCGCGTCGCCAGGATACCCTAGCTAATTGATTCGCAAGTCCCGCGGCAAGCAAGCTGACGGCCGGCACAGTGAGAAACGCGTGTAACGATTCAGAAGAAGCTCTGACTCGTCACTTCCCCAACTGTCGCACGTCGGCGAGCTTGCCGGTGATGGCGGCTGCCGCGGCCATCGCGGGGCTGAGCAAGTGCGTGCGGCCGCCGCGGCCCTGGCGGCCTTCGAAATTGCGGTTGGAGGTCGAGGCGCAGCGCTCGCCGGGCTTCAGTTTGTCCGGGTTCATCGCCAGGCACATCGAGCAGCCGGGCTCGCGCCATTCGAAGCCGGCTTCGATGAAGATCTTGTCCAGGCCCTCGGCTTCCGCCTGCTGCTTCACCAGACCGGAACCCGGCACGACCATCGCGTTGACGTTGGACGCCACCTTCTTGCCCTCAGCGATCTTCGCGACTTCGCGCAGGTCCTCGATGCGGCCGTTGGTGCAGGAGCCGATGAAGACGCGGTCGATCGCGACATCGGTCAGCTTGGTGCCGGGCTTCAGGCCCATATAGTCGAGCGCGCGCTCCATGGCGCGGCGCTTGTTCTCGTCGGCGACGTCGCCCGGGTTCGGCACCTTGCCGGTGATCGGCAGCACGTCCTCGGGGCTGGTGCCCCAGGTCACCTGCGGCGCGATGTCGGCCGTGTTGAGCTTGATCTCGGTGTCGTATTTGGCGCCGGGATCGCTCGGCAGGGTCTTCCAGTAGGAGACCGCCTGCTCATAGGCGCCGGCTTTCGGGGCCATCGGGCGGCCCTTCAGGTAATCGAAGGTGACCTGGTCGGGGGCGATCAGGCCGGCGCGGGCGCCGCCTTCGATCGACATGTTGCAGACCGTCATGCGGCCTTCCATCGAGAGGCCGCGGATCGCGTCGCCGGCATATTCGATGACATAGCCGGTGCCGCCCGCGGTGCCGATCTTGCCGATGATGGCGAGCACGATGTCCTTGGCGGTGCAGCCGAGCCCCAGGCTGCCGTTCACCTGGATCAGCATGTTCTTGGCCGGGCGCTGGATCAGCGTCTGGGTCGCCAGCACATGCTCGACTTCCGAGGTGCCGATGCCGAAAGCCAATGCGCCGAAGGCGCCGTGGGTGGCGGTGTGGCTGTCGCCGCAGACGATGGTCATGCCCGGCTGGGTCAGGCCCTGCTCCGGGCCGATGATGTGGACGATGCCCTGGCGGATGTCGTCCATCGAGAAATAGGGCACGCCGAAGTCGCGGCAGTTCTGCTCCAGGGTCTCGACCTGGATCCGGCTCTCTTCCTCGGTGATGCCCTTGGAGCGGTCGGTGGTGGGCACATTATGGTCCGCCACGGCGAGCGTCGCATGCGGCCGGTGCACCTTGCGGCCGGCGTTGCGCAGCCCTTCGAAGGCCTGGGGACTGGTCACCTCATGGACGAGGTGGCGGTCGATGTAGATCAGGCACGTGCCGTCGTCCTGACGGTGCACCAGATGGTTTTCCCAGATCTTGTCGAAGAGCGTTTTCGGCATGGCAGGTTCTGTGTCCGGTTGAGATCTAGTGATTCGTCCCCCACCCCTACCCTCCCCCTGAAGGGGGAGGGGGTAAGCGAGAGCGCCCTCTTCTCCCTCCCCCTTCAGGGGGAGGGTCAGGGTGGGGGTCCGTATCGCTCGCGCCAGTATTTAGCGCCGGCGCGGAGAATCAAACTTCGCTCACGGCAGTGCTGCCATGAGCGGGACGCGTTACTCGGAGGTCGCCTGGGTGTTGTCCACGCGCTCGGAGATGCGGGCGGCCTTGCCGCGGCGGCCGCGCAGGTAATAGAGCTTCGCGCGGCGGACGTCGCCGGCGCGCACCACCTCGACCGAGGTCAGGCGCGGCGAGTAGAGCGGGAAAATACGCTCGACGCCTTCGCCGTAGGAGATCTTCCGCACGGTGAAGCTGGAGTTCAAGCCGGCATTCTTGCGGGCGATGCAGACGCCCTCGAAGGCCTGCACGCGCTCGCGGTCGCCTTCGACGACCTTCACGTTGACCTTCAGGGTGTCGCCGGGACGGAAGTCCGGCAGCTTCGCGGTTTCCTTCAGCTTGGCGACCTGCGCCTCTTCAATCTTCGTCAGGGTGCTCATTTCAGTCTTCCTTTCGTCTCGTATTCTTGTGTTTCAGAGCCCGGGGGCTCGTTTTCTCGTAAGCGGCCCAAAGATCGGGCCGCCGCAATTTCGTCACTGCTTCGGCCTCGGCGTGACGCCAGGCCCGTATCTTCTCGTGGTGGCCGGAGAGCAGCACCTCCGGCACCATCCGGCCCTTCCATTCCGCGGGCCTTGTGTAATGCGGGTACTCCAGCAGCCCCCGCTCGAAACTCTCCTCCTCCAGCGTCTCCTCGGCGCCCATGACACCGGGCAGCAGTCGGACGCAGGCATCGATCATCGCCAGAGCCGCCGGCTCGCCGCCCGAAAGGACGATGTCGCCGAGGCTGATCTCCAGGAGCCCGCGGGCCTCAATCACCCGCTCGTCGAGCCCCTCGTAGCGGCCGCAGACCAGAACCATTCCCGGTCCCGCGGCCCAGTCCCGCACCAGCGCCTGCTCGACCCGCTGGCCGCGTGGCGTGAGGTAGATGGCCGGACCCAACCCGTCCTGCGTCGCCGCTTCCAGCGCCGCATCGACCACATCGGGCCGCATCACCATCCCCGCCCCGCCGCCGAACGGCGTGTCATCGACGGTCTTGTGCTTGTCGGTGGCGAAGCTCCGGATGTCCGAAGTCTCCAGCCGCCACAAACCCTTTTCCAAGGCCTTGCCCGCGAGGCTCTGCCCCAGCGGGCCCGGAAACATCTCCGGGAAAAGGGTCAGCACGCGCGCCGTCCAGGGCTTGCGCTCAGTCACCTCCCTCTTCCTCCGCATCGCGGGCCGGAGTGAAGAAGAAGTCTTCAGGCAGATCGACGACGATCTTTGACGCCGCGAGATCCACGACCGGCACGAAGCGATCGGCGAAGGGCAATTCGAAATCGCCGTCCGGACCGCCCGCGATCGCGATGATGTCGCCGGCGCCGTAATCGGCGAGATCGACGACCTTGCCCAAGTTCTTGCCGTTGCGATCCTCGACCCGAAGGCCGATCAGATCGGTGGCATAGAACTCGTCTTGGTCCTCGATCGCCGGCAGAGCGTCGCGCGGCGCATAGAGCCTCTTGCCCTTCAGCGCCTCGGCGGCATTGCGGTCGACGATGCCATCGATCCGCGCGATCACGATCGTGTCCTTGGCCGCCTTCTGCGTCAGCTTCAGATCGAAGCGGCGGCCGTCGTCGTCGTAGAGCGGACCATAGGTGGCGATCGCCAGGGGATCGGCGGTGAAGGACTTCACCTTCACCTCGCCCCTGACGCCATGCACACCGGCGATCGCGCCCAACAGGATCATCTGCTTCTTATCCTTCACCACTCGGGATGAAAGAGCTTAGGCGGCCGGGGTTTCGGCGGCTTTCGCAGCCGCGTCGGCCTGGGCCTTGGCGCGCTCCTGAGCCTTCGCCTTCGGCTTATCCTGCTTGGTCTGCTCGTGGCGCTTCGGCGCTTCCATCAGGCCGGCCTTGTGGAAGAAGTGCTGCACGCGCTCCGACGGGGTCGCGCCCTTGGAGATCCAATACTTGGCGCGCTCGGTGTCGAGCACGATGCGCAGCGGGTCTTCCTTGGTCAGCATCGGGTTGTAGGAACCGATGCGCTCGACGAACTTGCCATCACGGGCGAAGCGGCTCTCGGCCACGACGATCCGGTAGAACGGGCGCTTCTTGGCGCCACCGCGGGCCAGACGAATCTTCAACGACATGGTTTTGGTCTCTCCTTTGAAGTCAAACTGGAATCATTCGGGATGGTGACTGCAGGCCTCGATCTTGTTGCCATCGGGATCGATGACGAAGGCACCGTAGTAATTCTGGTGATACTGCGGACGCAGGCCCGGCTTGCCGTTGTCCTTGCCGCCGGCCTTGATGGCGGCGGCGTAGAAGGCGTCGATATCGGCGCGGCGCTTGGCGGCGAAGCAGATATGCGCGCCGCCCTCGGCATTGGCACCGGCATCGACCCGCTTCTCAGGCAGGCCGATCCAGAAGCGCGGATGGTCGCTGCCGATCTCGCCGTAGCCATGGGTGACGACGCCGACGCCCGGCACATCGACGGTGAAGATGCAGGCACAGCCGATGGTCGCCAGCACGTCGTCGTAGAAACGCTTGGCGCGCGCGAGATCGGAAACGCCGACCGAGAGATGATCGATCATCGCATCCCACCCATGCCGCCGCCGCCACCCATTCCACCGGGGCCCCCCATGCCACCCTTCATCAGGGCGCCGAGGCCGTGGCGCATCAGGCCCTTCTGGCCGAGCTTGGAGACCTGCTTCAGCATGCGCTGCATCTCCTGGTGCTGCTTCAGGAGCTTGTTCACTTCCTGCACGCTGGTGCCGGAACCGGCGGCGACGCGGTTCTTGCGCGAGGCCTTGATGAGATCCGGGTTGCGGCGCTCCTTCGGCGTCATCGATGAGATGATGGCGAGCGAGCGCTTCACATGCTTCTCGTCGACCTTGCCTTCGAGCTGCTTCTGCATCTTGCCGATGCCGGGCAGCATGCCCATGACGCCGGCGAGGCCGCCCATCTTCTGCAGCTGCTTCAACTGCGAGGCCATGTCGTCGAGATCGAACTGGCCCTTCTGCATCTTCTTGGCGAGACGCTCGGCCTCCTCGGCCTCGGTCGTTTCGATCGCCTTCTCGACCAGGCTGACGATGTCGCCCATGCCGAGGATGCGGCCGGCCAGGCGGTCGGCGTGGAAATCCTCGATCGCGTCCAGCTTTTCGCCGGTGCCGAGCAGCTTGATCGGCGCGCCGGAAATCTGGCGCATCGAGAGTGCCGCACCACCGCGGGCGTCGCCGTCGATGCGCGTCAGCACGATGCCGGTGACGCCGACCTTCTCGCGGAAGGACTTGGCGACGGTGACCGCGTCCTGGCCGGTCATCGCATCGGCGACCAGCAGGCTCTCATGCGGATGGACGGCGTCGCTGACCGCCTTCACTTCGGCCATCAGCTCTTCGTCGATGGCGAGGCGGCCGGCGGTGTCGAGGATGACGACGTCGAAGCCCTCGAGGCGGCCCATCTGCATCGCGCGCTTGGCGATGGCGACCGGCGGCTCGCCGGGAACGATCGGAAGCGTCTTCACCATGGTCTGCTCGCCGAGCACGGCGAGCTGCTGCTGGGCGGCCGGACGGCGCACGTCGAGCGACGCCATCAGGACTTTCTTGTTCTGCTTCTCGGTGAGGCGCTTGGCGATCTTCGCGGTGGTCGTGGTCTTGCCCGAGCCCTGCAGGCCCAGCATCAGGATCGGCACCGGCGACGGGGCGTTGAGCGAGATGCCGGGTTCCTGGCTCTCGCCGGCGGAGAGGGTGCGCGCGAGCTCGTCATGGACGAGCTTCACCACCATCTGGCCCGGCGTGACCGACTTGATGACTTTCTCGCCGACCGCACCGACACGGACGCGCTCGATGAAGTCCTTCACCACCGGCAGCGCCACGTCGGCTTCGAGCAAGGCGACGCGGACTTCGCGCAGGGCCTCGTCGACATCAGCTTCCGACAGCGCACCGCGCCGGGTCAGCTTGTCGAAGACACCACTCAGACGTTCGGAAAGCTTCTCGAACATGCGCCCTTTAAAGTCCCTGGGATTCCAAATGCCCAAAACATGAATGCGCCCGCGCACGAAACTCGTGGACGGACGGAGCCCCTCGGGGCCAGCGGCCTAACAATTCCTGGGTTAAGCGGGGCGGAAACTAGGGGTTCGGCCGGCGTAAGTCAACCGCGGCCGATGCGACGAAAAGGCGTTGCAGCGCAGGTGGTTACATCGAAACGCCGGATCCGCGATCGTACCGGCCGCGGCCGCGCCAAAAAAGCCCGAAAAGCCGGGCAAAAGCGTCGTCTGCAATTTGCAAAACCCCGAGTCACCGCCCGGATAGGCTCACACCGCGGACCGCCGAAGGGCGCGAATTGTCGCAGCACGAGTTAACTAACCCCTTATGGCGCAGCGGTTTTCCGAATCTTAACCCGAAAAAGGTTGCATGGCCGCCGAACACGCGGCGATGATGCTTCCGGATACGAATCCCAGGGGAGCTGGCGCGGCGCGAAGACCGACCCAGCGGGAGACGGAAAGAATGAGATCATGGAAGTTCGGCGCCCTCGTCGGGGCCGCCCTCGGCCTCCAGGCCGGGATGGCTTGCGCTGAAGATTTGCGCGACGAGCCGCTGGCCGAGATCCAGCAGCTGGCCGATGCCGGCCGGGCCGACGCGCAGCGCGAGCTCGGCATCCGCTACGGCCAGGGCACCGGCCTGGAGCAGGATTACCGCAACGCGCGCTCCTGGGCGAGCAAGGCCGCGAGCCAGGGCGATCCCTGGG
Source organism: Dongia sp. (assembly GCF_041905885.1). Taxonomy (NCBI): domain Bacteria; kingdom Pseudomonadati; phylum Pseudomonadota; class Alphaproteobacteria; order Rhodospirillales; family Dongiaceae; genus Dongia; species Dongia sp. The sequence continues at coordinate 42,977 of NZ_JAYRKD010000024.1, forward strand.
CGATGCGCATCATGGGGCTGATCTATCTCGAGGGGCTCGGCGTCGATGCCGACAAGTGGCGCGCGGTCGACTACTTCAAGCGTTCGGCCGATGCCGGCGACTTGTACGCGCAGTACAACCTCGCGGTCATCTATTACGAAGGCACGCTGACCAAGCAGAGCTACGACAAGGCGATCACCTGGTACAAGCGCGCCGCCGACCAGGGCAACACCATGGCCCAGCACAATCTCGGCCTGATGTTCGCCAACGGCATCGGCACCGCGACCGACCGGGTCGAAGCCTATAAGTGGTTCATGCTCTCAGGGAGCGGCGATGCGATCGCCGCCACCACCGAGATGCAGGCGATCGCGCCGCGCATGACCAAGACCGAGATCGCCTCGGCTCAGGAACGCGCCGAGCTCTGGCGCGCCAATATGGAATGGGTGCCGTAAGGCGCTCTCTTCGTCCCGCGGCTTCCTCTATCCGTCATCTCGGCACGAGGTGCCGGGATCCACGCCTTGGCGACTGAAGAAAGAAAGGCGTGGATCCCGTGACCAAGTCACGGGATGACGACTTAGTTCGTCAGCAACAATGAGTTCTAAGCCGCCGGCAATCTGGTCTGCGTGGTGGCCAGCGCGGTGCCGGTGGCACGCTGCGGCGGCGGAGCGCGGCGGAGCGTGTGCAGCTCCATCTTCGCTTCGTCGAGGTCGCGCTTCACTGCGCGCAGCTGGCGGCGCTGCCTTGCGCCGGTGAACCACATCACCAGCACGCCGAAGCAGAAGCCGAACAGGATCAGCAGCAGCGTCAGCAGGAAGACCGGCACCGCGAAATCCCAGGGCAAGGGCCAGAGATTGAGCGCCACCTCCTGGCGGTTCATCACCGCGAAGGCGGTGACGATGGCGATGATCGGAAGCGTCACGATCCAGGCGAAACGGCGCATGTCGATTCCTGCCCGATTGAACCCCGGTTGATTCCTATCCACGCGGTCTAAATGCGGCGTGCCGGGATGGCAAGCTTAACCATGCCGCAGGCAGGCTGACGCATTCTACAGGAGAGGCCTGTCTAAGCTGGCGGACGTTATTCGCCGGAAACCGGCGGCTTGCTGGCGGCCGGCGCGGATTCCGGGGCTTTCGCCGGCGTGGCGGACTCGATCTTCGAGTTGAGCCGGTCGCGTAACTCTTTGCCTGTCTTGAAGAAAGGAACCACCTTCTGGTCGACCGCGACGGTCTCGCCGGTGCGGGGATTGCGGCCCTTGCGGGCGTCGCGCTGCTTCACCGAGAAGGCACCGAAGCCGCGCAGTTCGACCCGATCGCGCTTTGCCAAGGCGTTGGTGATCTCTTCGAAGATCGTGGTGACGATCCGCTCGACATCGCGATGATAAAGATGCGGATTAAGCTCCCCGATCCGCAGAATAAGTTCGGATTTCGTCATCCCTGTCCCCGCACGCCCGCCGCGTGGGGCAAAAAACTTGCCCGCGACCGGCCTTCCCCTGGTCACCCCGGGGGGCCGACCCCAGGAGTTTCAAAAGCGTGCCAAGGGAATCGAGCGCCGTCAAGGATAAGTCGCTCATTTTAATACGTTTTTTGGGCCCTAACCCGATTCACCCCGGATTCCGGCACAAAAAAGGGCCGGAAGGTTGCCCTTCCGGCCCAAACAGGCACTATTTTGTAATTTTGTTGCTGACCGAGAGGCTTATGCCGCCGGCCTTACTCTTCGTCCTTGCCGCCCTTCTTGGCCTTGTTGAGGGCCGCGCCGAGGATGTCGCCCAGGCTGGCGCCGGAATCCGACGAGCCGAACTCCGCCATCGCCTGCTTGTCCTCTTCGACCTCGCGGGCCTTGATCGAGAGCGAGACCTTGCGGGTCTTGGCATCGATCTGGGTGATCTTGGCATCGACCTTCTCACCGACGGCGAAACGGTCCGGACGCTGCTCGCTGCGCTCGCGGCTCAGGTCGTTCTTCTTGATGAAGCCGGTGACGCCGTCGCCGACCGAGACCTCGATGCCGCCTTCGTTGATGCTGGTCACGGTGCAAGTCACCACCGAGCCCTTCTTCAGCGCGGTCGAGGCTTCAGCGAAATTGTCCTTCTTCAGCTGCTTGATGCCGAGGCTGATGCGCTCCTTCTCGATATCGACGTCGAGGAGCTTCACCTTCACCATGTCGCCCTTCTTGTAGTCCTGCACCGCTTCCTCGCCCGGGCGCTCCCAGTCGAGGTCGGAGAGATGGACCATACCGTCGATCTCCGGGGTGAGGCCGACGAACAGGCCGAACTCGGTGATGTTCTTCACCTCGCCCTCGAGCTCGGCGCCGACCGGGTTCTTCTCGAGGAAGCCCGACCACGGATTCTCCATGCACTGCTTCAGGCCGAGCGAAATGCGGCGCTTCACCGGATCGACGTCCAGCACCATCACTTCCACTTCCTGCGAGGTGGAGACGATCTTGCCCGGATGGACGTTCTTCTTGGTCCAGCTCATTTCCGAGACGTGGACGAGACCCTCGATGCCCGGCTCCAGCTCCACGAAGGCGCCGTAGTCGGTGATGTTGGTGACGCGGCCCTTGAAGCGGCTGCCCACCGGATACTTCGCCTGCACGCCCTCCCAGGGATCCGCCTCGAGCTGCTTCATGCCGAGCGAGATACGCTGGGTTTCCGGGTTGAAGCGCACGACCTGGACGTTGACGGTCTGGCCGATGTGCAGCGCTTCCGACGGGTGGTTGATGCGGCGCCACGCGATGTCGGTGACGTGCAGCAGGCCATCGACGCCGCCCAAGTCAACGAAGGCGCCGTAATCGGTGATGTTCTTCACCACGCCCTGCAGGACCTGGCCTTCCTTGAGGTTCGCAACCAGCTCGTTGCGGGCCTCGGCGCGGCTCTCCTCGAGCACGGCACGGCGGGAGACCACGATGTTGCCGCGGGCGCGGTCCATCTTCAGGATCTGGAACGGCTGCGGGGTGCCCATCAGCGGGCCGACGTCGCGCACCGGACGGATGTCGACCTGCGAGCCGGGCAGGAAGGCCACGGCGCCGTTGAGGTCGACCGTGAAGCCGCCCTTCACGCGGCCGAAGATCACGCCGTTGACGCGCTGGTTGTCCTTGAACTGCTTCTCGAGCTGGGTCCAGGCTTCCTCGCGGCGCGCCTTGTCGCGCGACAGCACGGCTTCGCCGTTCTTGTCTTCCATGCGCTCGAGATAGACTTCGACGACGTCGCCGGCCTTCAGCTCGGCCTTCTGGCCGGGCAGCGCGAATTCCTTCAGCGCGACGCGGCCTTCGGACTTCAGGCCGACATCGACCAGGGCGAACTCGCCGTCGATCGAGACGACGGTGCCGGAGAGGACGCTGCCTTCGAGGCCTTGGGCGGCGCCCAAGGTTTCTTCGAGGAGTGCCGCGAAGCTGTCGCTCTGGGCGCGCTCCTTGGTGACGCGGGCGGCTGCGGATTTAGCCATGTGGTTCAAGTTCCTTTCGAAAACTATTCAGGCCGACCGGTTGTGTCCGGTGGTCTTGAATGGTGGGTGCACGACGTGCGGGATTGCACGCCGGTGCGGGTTCAGATTTTCTGCGCGATGTAATCTTGGGCGAGGCTGAAGACCTGATCGGCATCCAGTGCCGAAGTGTCGATGATCAGGGCGTCTTCCGCCGGCCGCATGGGAGCTGTCGAACGGGCCGTATCCCGGGCGTCCCGCTCCCGCATATCCTCCAAAACTCGCGCGTATATAGCGGCCTCGCCCTTCTCTTGCAACTCCTTGAATCGGCGCATCGCCCGGGCTTCGTCGGAGGCGGTGATGAAGAGCTTAACCATGGCGTCGGGGAGCACCACGGTGCCGATATCCCGGCCGTCCAGGACCGCCCCCTGCTTGCCCCCGGGGGGCCGCTTGGCGAAGTCCCGCTGCCAGTCCAGCAGGGCGGCCCGCACCGCGGGGATGGCCGCCACCTTGGAGGCCAGCCGCCCGGTCGCCTCGGCCCGGAGCTCCGGGTCGGTCAGCAGCTCGGGGCGGAGTTTCTGCGCCACCACCACCGCATCCGTCTCGGGCAAGTTGTCGCGCAGCAGGGTCAGGGCGGTGCCGCGGTAGAGCGAACCGGAATCGAGATAGGCGAGGTTATGGGCGGCCGCCAGGCGCCGGGCCAAGGTGCCCTTGCCGGCCGCGGCGGGACCGTCGATGGCGATGGTCAGGATCATCGATTCCGGAGCCGGATGCCGGTGCCGATGCCGTTCATGAGATCGACGAAGGTCGGAAAGCTGGTGTCGATCGGGGAGCCGTCATCGATGCTGACCGGCCGCTTGGCGGCCAGGCCCAGGACCAGGAAGGACATCGCCGGGCGATGGTCGAGGTTGACCGCGATTTCGGCCCCGCCCGCCGGCGGCTTGCCGTTGCCCTTCACGCTGAGCCAGTCGGGACCCTCGGAGACGTCGACACCGCAGGCCTTCAAGCCCCGCGCCATCGCGCCGAGGCGGTCGCTTTCCTTTACCCGGAGCTCGCCCAGGCCCAGCATCCGGGTTTCACCCTCTGCATAGGCGGCTATGACGGAGAGGATCGGGTATTCGTCGATCATCGAGGGTGCGCGTTCCGGCGGGACGGTGACGCCTTTCAAGCTGCCGTGCTTCACGCGCAAGTCGCCGACCCGGTCGCCACCTTCGACGCGCTCGTTCTCGACGGTGATATCGGCGCCCATTTCCAGCAGGGTCTCGATGAGGCCGATGCGGTGCGGGTTGAGGCAGACATTCTCGATGGTGAGCTCGGAGCCCGGCACCACCAGCGCCGCGGCGATCGGAAACGCCGCCGAGGAAGGATCGCCGGGCACCACGATCTTGCGACCGGTGATCTCCGGCTGGCCGGTGAGCGAGACGGCGCGGCCTTCCTTGGTCTGCTCGACGGACAATTGCGCGCCGAAGCCCTTCAGCATGAGCTCGGTGTGATCGCGGGTCGGCTCGGGCTCGATCACCGTGGTGACGCCGGGCGTGTTTAGGCCGGCGAGCAGGATCGCCGACTTCACCTGGGCGGAAGCCACCGGCAGCTTGTAGGTAATCGGCAGCGGATCCTTGGTGCCGATGACGGCGAGCGGCGGGCGCCCCCCGGACCGCGCCACGATCTGGGTGCCCATCAGCTTCAGGGGATCCGAGACCCGCGCCATCGGGCGCGAGCGCAAGGACGCATCGCCGGTGAAGAAGGTCACCATCGGGTATGCAGCCACCAGGCCCATCAAAAGGCGCGTGCCGGTGCCGGCATTGCCGAGATCCAGCACCTCGGCTGCCTCGCGAAGGCCGCCGATGCCGCGGCCGCGGGCGCGCCAGACCCCGTCCGGCCCCCGCTCGGCTTCGCCGCCGAGCAGGCGCATCGCCGCCGCGGTGCGCAGCACGTCCTCGCCTTCCAGGAGGCCGTGGATCTCGGTCTCGCCCAGGGCCAGCGCGCCCAGCATCAGCGAACGATGGGAGATCGACTTGTCGCCGGGCACCCGGATCCGGCCCTTCAGGCCTTTGGAAGCGGTGCCGGACTGGAGCGGCCGGGGCAGCGAATGGGTCTTGCTCATGGGCTCTTATGTCAGGTGCGGCCTGGAAGGCGCGCCTCTCTAGCACAAAGGCCGGGCGGGATGGAAATTCCGAACCGCGACAACCGGCGGCATTTTGCCGGTTTTTCGCTCTTGATCCCGTGTTGACAGCGCCAGTGTCACATGGCAAACGGCACCCCGACCCGCGGGGGTGCGGCGCTTCGGAAACCGGCCTCCCCGAAATCGAATATGGAGAGGCCGAAGTGACCAAACCGGAATGGGGCACGAAGCGCACCTGCCAGAGCTGCGGCGCCCACTTCTACGATCTCCGGAAAGACCCGATCGTCTGCCCGAAATGCGGCGCCACCTATGATCCGGAGGCGATCCTGAAGAGCCGCCGCCGCGCGCCCGAGAAGGTCGTGCCGGTGAAGCCGGTGAAGGAGCCGGAACTCCCCGATCCCGAGACGGATGTCGAGACCGAGGACGCGGCCGAGGAATCCGACGACGTGATCGAGGATACCTCCGAGCTCGGCGAGGACGACGAGGACATTCCGGAGACGATCGAGCCGGAGGAGGAAGGGGAGCGCTGAGCGCTGCCCGGTCGCCTACTGATTTCGCTTGAAATACCGGCGGGTCGCTTCTAGCTTCCAGCCGCTTTTAGCCCCCGGGTTCCCAGACAGCCCGCGGGTATCGAGTTCGGGCCCATAGCTCAGCTGGGAGAGCGCCACAATGGCATTGTGGAGGTCAGCGGTTCGATCCCGCTTGGGTCCACCAGACGAAACCCCCGCCCGCAGGCGACTGCGGCGGGGGTTTTTCTTTGCCCGCGGCCTCCCACTTCCCTGGGGTTCAGGCTGCGGGACGATCCACACGGCCACACACGAGTTTGTGGAGGTTAACAACGTAAATTCAGCGAATTTTAGGAATTCGCTGCTACAAAGGTTCCATGTCACGAGAGATGGAACCCAACGACCCGTTGGCCGAACCCCTGGCCGATGCGATGGAACGCGGCGGCAAAGGCCGGCGCTCGGTCGTATTTCGCGTGCTGGACCTGATCCAGCTTGTCGCGGCCTCGCCGCAACCCATGACCCTGGCCGAGATCGGCACGCAGCTGAAGCTGCCCAAGCCGACCGTGCACCGGCTCTGCGTCCGGCTCGAGGAATCGAAGTACCTGACGCGCGAGCCCGGGCGCTATCGCTATCGGGTGGGACCGGCGACCGAACGCCTGGCCTTCAACGCGATCCGCCGCGGCTCGGCCAGCGTGCAATGGCGCGCCATCCTCGAGAAGCTGGTCGATGAGATCCGCGAGACTTGCAACTTCACGGCGCTCGCCGGCAACGAGGTGGTCTATGTCGAGCGCGTGGAATCGCGCTGGCCGTTACGCATTCATCTCGAGACCGGCTCGCGCGTGCCGATTCACTGCACCGCAAGCGGCAAGCTGTTCCTGGCGATGATGGAGCCGGAGCGCCGCCGGCGCCTGCTGGACACGCTCAACCTCGCGGCGCTGACCGAGAAGACGATCACCTCGCGCAGCAAGCTCGAGACCGAGCTCGCCGAGATCGCCAGCCGCGGCTACGGCACCGACGACGAAGAATTCATCCTCGGCCTGGTCGCGATCGCCGTGCCGGTCACCGATCCGAAGGGCCGCCTGATCGGCGCCGTGGCCTGCCATGCGGCAAAGGCGCGGCTCGACCTGACGCAGGCACTGCAGCACCTGCCGCGGCTGCGCGGCGCCGCGCTGGATATCGGCCGCACCCTGGATTGATTACGAACGACTCGCGCTGAGACGCGCTTCCTCGAAGCAGTCGCGCAGGTCCTGCGCGGCGTCGGCGTAGCTTTCGACCGTTAGTAGGCGGTTGATGGTCGCGCCATCCTCCGAGAGCGGCAGGATGATCCGCAGAAAGGCGCTGCGCCGGGTCTCGCATTCGATCAGCAGCCGGTGTGCCATCGGCGCGCGGCCGGAAAGCGCATCGCAATAGAGGCGATGAATGAGCGCGCCGTAGGCAGGCGGCTCGAGGTCCAGCGCACGCTTGTTGGTGAGCTCGGCGCCGTGGATCTTGAACAGGCCGGTGCCGGCGAGACGGAAGCGGAAATCGACCGGATCGAGGCTGACATCGACCAGCATCACCCGCGGCAGCAGCGGCGCGATCTCGACCGGATCGATGTCGGCCCGGCTCGGCGCCAGGCGTCCGGCACGCTTGCGGAACCAGTAATCCAGCGCGAATTTGAGATCGGCATCGAGATCCGGGTCGTCGAGCCGCAGCTGCATCGCGTCCAGCTGAGGCGCCGCAGCCCGTCGGCCGCGGCCGAAATGCCCGTCGAGGCGGATCGCGCCGGGCTGGCCCGGCTTCGCCGCCTCGGGCTTGCCGGCTTCAACCTGCGCCGCGCCTGCCGATGTCGCCCCCATCGCGCTTCCTTGCTGGAGCCCCTCCCCGCCTTTTGGCTTCGCCCTGGGGGCCTCGTCTGGACTTTGCGGGGCGCAACCTTACACGCGGCAATGGCATTGTCTACCCTGGAGGACGGCCTCGCGGCACCCCAAGAAGCCGCCAAACCTGCGGCGAAACTCAGTCGCATATTGTATCCCGGCACAACTTTGGAATGAGCTTCTTAGCCGTTCCGCGGCAGCGGACCGGGCTTGCTCGCCAAGCTCCGGCGACAACAGGCTTTTTTCAACAAAAGGACGATTGTCTGCTGTGGATAGGCCTGTGGAAAGAGTGTGAATTAACCCAGCGGCCGTTGGGGCGCTGCGCGGGGCGATCCCCGCCGCCGCCACCGGGCATTCCGGGGGAACAGGGAGCCGCTTGAAAAGTTAATTTCTCGGACCATTTACTGTTCATGGCGCCGGGCCCGGGGACACCCCGGGCGGGGCCACCGCGATGGGCCGGGAACGGGCATCGCGGCATTGCTCTAAAGGCTCGCTCGCATGGAGGGGCAGGAATGTCGAGACTATCGCTCTTCAACAGCCCGCTGCTCTTGGGCTTCGATCATTTCGAACGCACGCTGGACCGGATCTCGAAGACCGGTTCCGAGGGCTACCCGCCTTACAACATCGAGCAGATCAGCGACGAGGCCCTGCGCATCACGCTGGCCGTCGCCGGTTTCGCCATCGAGGACCTCGAGATCCAGATCGAGGACAACCAGCTCGTCGTGCGCGGCCGCCAGAAAGACGATGCGGATCGGATCTACCTGCACCGCGGGATCGCGGCGCGGCAGTTCCAGCGCAGCTTCGTGCTCGCCGAAGGGATCGAAGTGACCGGCGCCAGCCTTGATAATGGCCTGCTTTCGATCGAGCTCGCGCGGCCCAAGGTGGAACCCCAGGTCCGCACCGTGCCGATCAAGAAGGCAGCACAGCGGACGAGTGACCGGGTCGGTGGAAATCCGGGGGCCGGGCCCACGGAGATCGCGGTCACCGGCAGCGCCAAGAGCTGATCGCGGACCACGCATTCGAATTCGAGAAGAACGATAGGGGTCGCTCCCTTGGGCGCATCCCAGGAGAAACAGCCATGGTATCGCTTGAACAGATCCGCAAGATCACGACCGAAGACCTGCTCTCGCTGGGCGTGAAGGACGTCGCCTATCTCAAGGACGTCGAGGTCGATGGCAGCACCGCCGTCGGCATCTTCGCCGCCAACGGCCAGCAGCTCGCGCTTCTTCCCGACCGCAACGCGGCGATCGCCGCCGCCGTCGAGAACGGCCTCGCCCCGGTCACCCTGCACTAGCGCTCAATTGCTTTGCACGGGTATCCGCATCATGGCGGATACCCGTATTTGTTCGGCCCATCGCTGCCCCGTGCCAGGATCAGATAGAGCGTCGCGATCAGCGACACGATTCCCGTGGTCTGCGAGTAGCCGATGCTCCACTGCCCGCTGGAGCTGCCGGACCAGTGGATCGAAAAGCCGCCCATGAGCAGGCCCGGCAACAGGAACATCCAGAGATAGTGCCAGCCGGGTTTGTCGAGGTCGTGCAGCCGTTTCACGACCAGCGCGAAGAATGCCCACATCCAGAACGCCCCGATCGCAACGACCGCGATCACCGCCGCCCCGCTCGGGTGGCGCGCGTTGTTGACGGCCGGGATCGCGAGCAGCGAGACGACCGGGATGATGATGATCCAAAGCACCAGCGAATAGAGAAAGAACCGCCAGCGGCGGATCCGGCCGCTGAGAGCGAAATAGCCTTCCAGCATGATCTGTCCGCCGCGCCCCCTGTCCCGCGAAAAGCGGGGAGCCGGAGCCTAGCAGAAACGCGCGCGGTGGTAGAGCGGCAGCCGCCTCTCAATGGGCGTCTTGCAGCTTCTCCATCTCTTCTTCGTATTCGTCCTGGCTGATGATGCCGGCATCGAGCGCCCGCTTCAGATCCGCGGCGGACTGTTCGGGCGGAACCATGCGGTTGTGGACGGTCTGGCTGGAGCCGCAGGAGGCGAGCAGCAAGGCGGCCGCGAGCAGCGCGGTTGCCGCCATCAGTTTAGAAGCGGGGGATTTCTTCATCGCCGGCCTCAGTCCTCGTCGAGGATTTTTTCGCGCTGCTTCTCGTATTCGCGCTCGCTGATGGCGCCCGCGTCATAGGCCTTCTTCAGGTCGATCAGGGCCTGGCCCTTGCTGACCGTGGTGTTGTTGACGGTCGAATCGGCACCGCCGCCGCCGCAGCCCGACAGCAACAAGGCGCTGCTCAACGCCATAGCCATGATCAAAGCCCGAACCAGCATTCCTGCCCCCTCGCGTTTGCGGGAATTCAACCCGTGCAAATCTACGCCCGCGGCCTGGGCGGCACAGATGGACCATGGTCCAAGGGGGTGGGCGGGCGGACCTATTCGCGCTCGCCGTAGTCGTTGGGGCCGTCGGTCCCCGGCCAGAGCAGCAAAAACAGGCCGACGCTGAGCGAGATCACGCCGCCGATGATGATCAGGGTCAGGCCGGGGACCTTCATGGTCTCCTGCATCGCCGCGCCAAGGCCGTTGCAGATCGCGGGCACGACGATCATCCAGGCGTAATGCCAGGCGGAGAGATTGATGTCATGCAGCCGTTTCGCGGCCAGGCAAAATCCGCCCCAGATTGCCATCGCGACCAGGATGAGAACGATCGCAATGGTCACCCCCTGCGCATTCGTCGCATTGCGCAACGGCAGGAGCAGGATCAAGCCGAGCACCACCAGCACGATGCCCAGCAGCACCGAATAGCCGAAATAGCTCAGCCGCCCCATGCGGCTGCCCCACGAGAACAACGCGAACAGCATCCACGCCCCCAAAGCTTTCCCAGGGGGCCAATCTATCAAAGATTGCAGGCGCGATACAGCGGGGCTGCGCGATCTCCGCCGCTCAAGCCGCGTGGCTGTGGGCGCGGTCGGTGAGGAGCGCGTAGATCGCTTCCGCCTGGTCGGCGCCGCGGAGCTTCTCGCAGATGGGGCGGTCCCGGAGCAGCCGGGAGACCCGGGCCAGGGCCTTCAGGTGGTCGGCGCCGGCGCCTTCCGGCGCCAGCAGCAGGAAGATCAGGTCGACCGGCTGCTCGTCTATCGCCTCGAAGTCGACGGCGTGGTCGAGCCTGGCGAACAGGCCGAACATCTGCTTCACGTCGGCGAGCTTGCCGTGCGGGATCGCGATCCCGTTTCCGACGCCCGTGGTGCCGAGCCGCTCGCGCTCCAGCAGCACGTCGAAGATCTGGCGCTCATGGACGCCCGTGATCTCGCCGGCGCGGCGCGCCAGGTCCTGCAGCGCCTGCTTCTTGCTCGAGACCTTGAGGCGCGGCATGACTTGCGCCGGTGACGACAGTAGATCCTCGATCTCCATGATCCCTCGTGCTCCGTTCGGCTGGCGCCGATCCCATGACTGTGTCGGATCGGCGTGGCGGGAGGTTCGTCGCGATCTAGCGTCGCGCCGGCGATCCGGCCCTGCGGGGCTCCGCAACATCCGGCTTCGACGCCGGATCAACCCAACCGATATTGCCGTCGTTGCGGCGGTAAACCATGTTCAGCCCCCCATGCGCGCGATTGTGGAACAGCATCGCCTGTGTCTCGGCGAGGTCAAGGCGCATGACCGCCTCGCCGACGGTGAGAGTGGGAATGTCCGCTTCGAGCTCGGCGACGATCAGCGCCGCGTGGCCGTTGGCGTGGTCGGCGCCGCCGCTGTCCTCGGTCGTTTCTTCGCCCATGTCCGGCGCCAGCACGAAGGACCGCGCCGCATACGAATCCGTCTCGGCGCGGTGGTGATCGCGCAGGCGCCGCTTATGCCGGCGCAGGCGCTTGGAGATGGTCTCCGCGGCGATGTCGAAGGCGGCATAGGCGTCGCCGCCGTCGTCTTCCGCCTGCATGAGAATGCCGCGGCCGACATGCACCGAGATCGCGCAATGGAATCGGTAGCCCTGCTTGGAGAAGGTCACGGTCGCTTCGATCGGGTTCGAGAAGAACTTCTCGAACATCCGGTCCAGGGCTTCGGCGACGTAGGTCCGCAACGCTTCACCAACGTCGATGCCTTTGCCGTTGACGGTCAGGTTCATCGCTTCTCGTCCGCTTGCCAATGATGGGGAAACAGGGGCGCCTCCAGGGTGGGCGCCGAACAAGTCCACGGCAGCACCGTTTCCGCGTGCCGCGTCTCCATTCCAACTGGGCACATTGCAGTCAAGGCTCGAACGCGCCCCCGCAAAACGGCCGGGACCATAGGAACCGTTCCCGGCGAAGTCAATACCGCCCCAGTCTCTTCAGGGGATCCCCGGAAGGATGCCCCTGGAAAGCATGTGGCGATGATCAGGCCGAACGCAAGGCTTTCTCGCGCCGGCGTTGGACCGACGAAGGTATTTTCAACGATTCTCGATACTTAGCGACGGTCCGCCGGGCGATATCCACGCCTTGGCCCTGCAGGATGGAGACCAGCTTGTCGTCGGAGAGGATGTCGTTGGCCGGCTCCGAATCGATCAGATCCTTGATCCTCGACCGGACGGCCTCGGCGGAATGGCTGTCCGCCCCGTTGGCGCCCTGGATCGCGGCGCTGAAGAAATAGCGCAGCTCAAAGAGGCCTCGGGGGGTCGCCATGTATTTGTTGGTGGTGACCCGGCTGACGGTGCTCTCGTGCATGCCGATCGCCTCGGCGATGTCGCGGCGAATGAGCGGCTTCAAGTGCTGCACGCCGTGCAGCAGGAACATCTCCTGCTGGCGGATGATTTCGGAAGCGACCTTCATGATCGTGGTCGCGCGCTGATGCAGGGTCTTCACCAGCCAGTTCGCGGCGGCCAGGCGGTCGCTGATGTATTCCTTCTCGGCCTTGCTCGAGGCCTTGGACGAGACCAGCGTGTGGTACTGCTGGTTGACCAGCAGGCGCGGCAGGGTGTCGGTGTTGAGTTCCACCGACCAGGAGCCGTCGGGCCGCCGGTTGACCAGGATGTCGGGAATGACGGTCTCGACCTCCTCGGTCTCGAAGGAGAGGCCCGGTTTCGGATTGAGCGCGCGGATCTCGGTCACCATGTCGGCGAGATCTTCCGCGTCCACGCCGCAGAGCTTCATCAGCTGGTTGCGGTCGTGCTTGGCGAGCAAGCCGAGATTGGCGAGCATGGTTTGCATGGCCGGATCCAGCCGGTCGCGTTCCTTCAGCTGCAGCCCCAGGCATTCGGCGAGATCGCGGGCGAACACGCCGCAGGGCTCGAATTGCTGCAGCTTGGCCAAGGCGGAATCGACCAGCGCCTGCGGGCAGCCGAGCCGCTCGGCGAGATGGACGAGATCGCCGCTGACATAGCCGGCGGGATCGAGCATGTCGATGATCTGCAGGCCGATGATGCGCTCGGTCGGATCGGTGATGTCGAGGTGGAGCTGCGCTTCCAGATGCTCGCGCAGGGTCTCGGGGCGCTGCGCGGTCTGCTCGATGCCGTATTCGCCGTCGCCGAAATCGCTGCGCCCGCCGGTGCCGCGCCAGGCGCCGTCATAGAGATCGCCGCCGGCCGGGGCTTCGGCCGCGGCGCTGGAATAGGTGTTGTCGTAATCGGTGTCGAGCGGTGAATCTTTTTCGTCGGGCATCGACTCCCGCGCGTTGTACTCGGCGGTGTCGAGCATGCGGTCGGATGTCTCGGCAGAAGATTCCGCGTTGTCGGAAAAATCTTCCGCTCGCTCGGCAGAATTTTCTCCACTGCGGTCATCGTCGCCCCGATCGAGCAAGGGATTCTGCTCGAGCTCGGTTTCGACATAAGCGACGAGATCCTGGTTCGACAATTCCAGCAGCTTGATTGCCTGCTGGAGCTGCGGCGTCATCACCAGGGTTTGTGCCTGCCGGAGATCTATCCTCTGCGTAACGGCCATAGGGCACGGTACTACAGGGAGAATCTTTCTCCAAGGTAAACGCGACGGACCTGCGGGTCGCGGACGATCTCCCGGGGCGTGCCCTCGCGAAGGACATGGCCCTCGTGGAGAATGTAGGCGCGATCGACAATCTCCAGCGTATCGCGCACGTTGTGGTCGGTTATCAGCACGCCGATGCCGCGGTCCTTGAGGTGCGTGACGATGTCGCGCACGTCCCCGACCGCGATCGGATCGATGCCGGCCAAGGGCTCATCCAGCAGAACGTAATTCGGCCGCATGGCAACGCAGCGCGCAATTTCCACGCGCCGGCGCTCGCCGCCGGACAGCGCCATCGCCGGGGTGCGGCGCAAATGCTCGATCGAGAACTCGGCCAGCAGGCGATCGACCAGCGGCTTGCGCTTGCTGCGATCCCGCTCGGTCACCTCGAGCACGGTCATGATATTGTCTTCGACCGACATGCCGCGGAACACCGATGCTTCCTGCGGCAGGTAGCCGATGCCGCCGCGGGCGCGCTGATACATCGGGAGATCGGTGACCTCCTCGCCGTCGAGATAGATGGCACCGGCGTCGGCCTTGATCAAGCCGGTGATGACGTAAAAGCAGGTGGTCTTGCCGGCGCCGTTCGGGCCGAGCAAGCCGACCACCTCGCCGCGCTGCACGCCGATCGAGACGTCGCGCACCACCGGGCGGCCCTTGTACTGCTTGCCGATATGATAGGCGACCAGGCCTTCGACGCCGCGCGGGTCGACGGTGACGCCGTTCACATGGATCAGCGGATGACCGTCGGCCGCCTTGGTGAAGGGCACCGGATCCGGCGCGTTGCCGTTGAGGCTCACGCCGCCGCCGCTTGGCTTCACTTCCACCGAGGCGCTCTCGTCGACTTCAGGCTCCGGGGCATGCGCTGGATTCATTGCACCGACGCCGTGCTGTCGAGTGCCAGCGTGTCGTTGCCGGAAGACGCCGGCGCTTCCGAGCCCTGATTGGAGTTCTGCTTCGGCTGGATCGTGGTGCGTACGCGCTGACCTTCGCCCGGCAGCAGGCGGCTGATCCCCTTCGCCATGTCGATCTCGGCGCGGGCGCCGCGGAACACGTTCTTGTTCTGGGTCAGCACCACGTTGCCGGTCAGCACCGCGATCCTGGTCGCCGGATCGTAGACCGCGCGCTGGCAGGTCGCGATCTCCTTGCCGGTATCGATCTTGACGTTGCCCTCGGCCTTCACCTGGAAGACCTCGCGCTTGCCCTCGGCGTTCTTGCGGAAATAGCTGGTCACCTGGTCGCCGTCGATCTTGGTGCCGTCGCTCTTCAGGATGACGACGTCGCCCTTGGCGACCAGCGCGTCCTGGTCCTGCCAGTATTCGAGCGAATCCCGCGCGGTCACGGTCTCGTCGGCGTTGACGATCTTCAGCCCCGAACCCGTCATCACCAGCAGGCGCTTCACCTGGTCGTATTCCGCGCGGTCTCCGTAGGCCGTCTGCGACGGGCTTATGATCCGCACCGTGCCCTCGGCGGTGACGTGATCGATCTGGTTGCCGCCGCCGCCGTAGGTCGCGATCAGCTTGTCGGCGTGGAGCTCCGACGTACCCTGGACTGCGACCGCGTTGCCGCTCGCGGTATAGGTCTGGGCCTCGCGGTTCCATTCGATGCCGTTGTCGGCGCTGATCTCGATCGGCTGCCCGCCGCCGAAATCGAAGCCGGAAGATTGCTCCTGGGCGTGGGCGCCGAGCGGCGCCGCAAGTGTGAGCAGCGCGGCCAGCGCGGCCAGATGGAACGGGACCCGGCGGAACGGCATCATGATCCGCCTCCGGACTTCTTCGGGTAGAGCTTCAGGTAGGAGCGGCCGGTGAACAGGATGGTCTTGCCGTCGTCCTTGATCTCGAAGCCCTGGGCCGCCAGCTGGCCGTCGGCATTCTGCCCCTCGACCGGCTGGTTGCCGCTGGCCCAGTCGTTCTTCAGATCGACCGTGGCCGCATCGGTCTCGAAGGAGAGGCCGGTGTCGTGGAACAAGGTCACGTTGCCGGAGAGATCCACGGTGCCCTGGTCGCGGTGGAAGACGCCGTGATCCGCCTTCAGCGCCACCCAGGCGCCGTCGCTCATGGTCATGTCGGCCGTCAACGTCTGCAGGTTGACCACGTTGTCGGACTCGTCCGCCGCCGCGACTGGCGCCGGCTGGGGCGCCGGCGCAGCTTCGCCCTCGCCGTCGGCATCGGCCGTATTGGCGGGGGCCGGCGCGGGCTCGACCTTCTGCGGCTGCGAGGCGGATTCCGCGGTGATCGAATAGGGCCGATTGCTGGCATCGACGCCGTTATATTGGACCTGCTTCACCGTCACGTCGCTCTGCGATGGCGTGCTGGCCTTCGGACCCACCATGTCGATCGGCGTGATGACCTTCACCTGGCGCTGGTAGATGACGATGTAGGCGACGCAGCCGACCGCGATCAGCGGCAGCAGAATCTTCAGTGCCGTGATCAGGCCCTTGTTGCGCTTGCGCTTGAAGACGCGGCGCGGCGCCACCAGCTCCGGCATGTCGGAACGATCTGTCATCGCCTCAGGCCACCCCCGCTTTCAGACAGTCGTGCAGGCGGACGATGCCGGTTGGCTTCATCCCGTCGCAGACGAACAGGCTGGTGATCGAACGCTCGTTCATCACGCGAACCGCCTCGGCGGCGAGCGCGTTGGCACGGATGGTGAGCGGACCCTTGGTCATCACGTCGCCGACCCGCTCGCGCAGGAGATCCGGTCCCATGTGGCGGCGCAAGTCGCCGTCGGTCACGATCCCGACCAAATCCCCGCCGGCGTTGACGACGCCGACGCAGCCGAAGGTCTTCGCGGTCATGATCAGCAGGGCGTGCGACATCACGTCGTCGGTGCCGATCAGCGGCACCTCGTCGCCGACATGCATCAGGTTGCCGACCCGGATCAGGATCTGCCCGAGCTTGCCGCCCGGATGCAGCTCATGGAAGTCCTCGGCGGAAAGGCCCTTCCGCTCGTAGAGGCCGACCGCCAATGCGTCACCGAGCGCCAGCATCATCGTCGTCGAGGTCGTGGGGGCCAGCCCCATTGCACCCGCTTCCGGGGTCTTGGGCAAGGCAAGGGTCACGTCGGCGGCGTTGCCCAGCGCGCTTTCCGCTTTCATCGTGATGCCGATCACAGGGATGTTCCAGCGCCGGGCAAATCCGAGGATGTCGGAGAGCTCCGCGGTCTCGCCGGAATTGCTCAGCGCCAGCACCGCGTCCTTCGACGTCACCATGCCGAGGTCGCCGTGGCTCGCCTCGGCGGGATGCACGAACTGGGCTGGCGTGCCGGTCGAGGCCAGGGTCGCCGCGATCTTGCGCGCGATATGCCCGGACTTGCCCATGCCGGTGACGATGACCCGGCCGGTGACCGCCGCGAGGATGTCGAGCGCCTTCAGCAGCGCGCCGTCGAGGCTGTCGGCGAGGCGGCGCAGCGCGTCCGCCTCCTGAACCAGCACCCGCTTCGCCGCGGCGAGATCGTCGCGCCCGGCCGTGCTCAGCGGGGCCTCCGGCGCTCTCGATGCTTCGGCGCTTGCGGCGGCGTTCGGCACTTTGTTCATTCCAATCGATTCCTAACCCTTGCCCCCAAGGTCTCCCCCTGGCCCAAGGGTCTCCCCCGGGCAGCAATTTTCTCAGATATCCCTCGAAAACAGAAGGGATTTCCCAGCTTCGTCCCGGCCTTTGCCTGCCCCCTTACCGGAGCGTGACAGCGGGCTCAACCTGTGGCCCGGGCAGGTTAATTACGGTTGAGCTCGCCAAGACCGGCGGACCCGCCGGGGCGCGCCAGGACCGGCGGACCGGGCGGGCTCAGTGCGCGAAGATGTCCGGCTCTTCCCAGCCGAGCAGGTCGAGCTCACCCCGAGTCGGCAGGAACTCGAAGCAGGCGGCGGCGAGCGCGGTACGGCCCTCGCGCGCCAGCAGCGGGTCGAGCTTCGCCTTCAGCTTGTGGAGGTGAAGCACGTCCGAGGCGGCGTAGCGCAACTGGTCCTCGGAGAGATCGGGGCTGCCCCAGTCCGAGGATTGCTGCTGCTTGGAAAGCTCGACGTCGAGCAGCTCCTTGCACAGATCCTTCAACCCGTGCCGGTCGGTGTAGCTCCGCGTCATCTTCGAGGCGATCTTGGTGCAATAGACCGGCGCCACGCGCACGCCGAGATAGGCCTTCAAGGCCGCGACGTCGAAGCGGGCGAAATGGAAGATCTTCAGCACATTCGGGTCTTCCAGCATCGCCACCAGCCGCGGCGCGTGATGGAACTTGCCCGGCTCGGTCTTCGGGATCTGCACCAGATGGCTGACGCCGTCGCCCGACGACATCTGCACGAGACAGAGCCGATCCCGGACCGGGTTCAAGCCCATGGTCTCGGTGTCGATCGCGACCGAGCGGCCGAGATCGAGCCCGTCGGGCAGATCGCCTTTGTAGAGATGGATGCTCATTGCGTTACCCCGAAGATTCCGCCCCTTCCCCGATTCGGCGCGGGATCAGTCCGGTATAAATCATCGGAGCGATGGTGCCCAGGAGAGGACTCGAACCTCCACGACCTTGCGGCCACTGGCACCTGAAGCCAGCGCGTCTACCAATTCCGCCACCTGGGCACAGGCCGTTCGGTCGCCCGGAGCGCCCGGGCGTTTTGGCCGGCGCATTCTGTCCAGAAACGTCCTGAAGTCAATCACTAATGAGCGCTCTTGAAGCGGTGGATTTTTCGCCGCACGGCCACCCATTTCCGGCCTGCCGGAGCGTTTACAAACCGGGACCTTTGGCACATATCTAGCCCTTATTCGGCAAAGGGATGGGGGCGAAGATGCGCGGCGAACTGGTGACGGTGTTCGGCGGCTCCGGCTTCATCGGCCGCTATGTGGTGCGGCGCCTGGCCCGAGAGGGCTGGCTGGTGCGCGTGGCAGTGCGCCGCCCGGACCAGGCGCTGTTCTGCAAGACCGCCGGCCATGTCGGCCAGGTGATCCCGGTCGCGGTCAATGTGCGCGACCCGGCCTCGGTGCGCGCGGCGGTCGCAGGTGCTTCCGCCGTGGTCAATCTGGTCGGCATCCTGTTCCAGGCCGGGCCGCAGCGCTTCGACGCGGTGCATGCGCAAGGCGCGGCGAACATCGCCGCCGCAGCCGCGGCGGCCGGGGTGCGGGCGCTGGCCCAGGTCTCGGCGATCGGCGCCGATGCGCAGTCGCCCGCGGCCTATGCGCGCTCCAAGGCCGCCGGCGAAGCCGCGGTCGCCAAGGCGTTTCCCGGCGCCACCATCCTGCGGCCGAGCATCGTGTTCGGGCCGGAGGACGACTTCTTCAACCGTTTCGCCAAGATGGCGCTGCTCTCGCCCGCCCTGCCGTTGATCGGCGGCGGCACGACGCGGTTCCAGCCGGTCTATGTGCTGGATGTCGCCGAGGCGATCGCGCGCGCGATCGAACATCCGGAAGCCCATGCCGGCAAGACCTATGAGCTCGGCGGCCCGCGGATCTACAGCTTCCGCGAATTGCTGACCCTGATGCTCGCCGAGATCGGCCGCAAGCGTTGCCTCTGCTCTGTGCCCTTTGCGATTGCCGCGCTGAAGGGTGCGTTCTTCCAGTCGATCCCCTTCATCAAGCCGCCGCTCACCGCCGACCAGGTGAAGCTGCTGAAGCGCGACAATGTGGTGGGGCCGCAGGCCGCGGGACTGGCGGCGCTCGGCATCACGCCGAGCGCGCTGGAACCGATCCTGCCGACTTATCTCGATCGCTACCGGCCGCAGGGTTTCTACAGCAAGGTCGGTTAGCCCCAATCAGCTGCAGACCAGCTCCGGCATGCGGTAGAGCGCGTAGATCAGCGCGCCGCCCAGGGCCACGCGGTAGAGCGCAAAGAGCGTGAAGCTGCCGCGCCGCACCCAGTACATCAGGAAGGCGATCGCCAGGAAGCCGACGATGCCGCTGATCGTGGCGGTCAGCAGCACGCGCTCGTCATCCACCATCTGCCGCGCGGCGATGCCGAGCCAGAAGCTGTAGAGCGCCGAAGCCAGCATCCAGGGGATCGAAAGCAGCAGCGCGAAACGCGCCGCGTCGGGACGCTCGTAGCCGAGCGTGCGCGCCACCGTGATCACGATGCCGATGCGGCTGACCCCGGGCAGGACGGCCAGGCCCTGGAACACGCCGATGATCAGCGCCTGCACGAGATTCATCTGATGCATACGCCGCACCGTGAGCCCCGCCTGGTCCGCGACATAGAGCACCACGCCGAAGGCGACCAGCAGCACCGCGATATAGATCGGCTCCCGGAGCGTAACGTCGAGCAAGCCGCGCAAGCCGAAGGTGATGACGAAGGCCGGCACCGAGGCGACCAGCAGGTGGAGGATCAAGGCGCCGCCGGGGTCGCGCTTGCCCCGGAGGATCCGGAGCAGGCTGCGGGTCATCTGCAGGACATCCCGCCAGAGATAGACCAGGAGGGCCAAAAGGAGGCCGATGAAGCCCGCAGCGGCGGCCATGTGGTCCACGGCCGCCCAGCAGAACAGCCGCGCCAGCAGGGCGAAATGGGCCTCCGGATCGATGGGGAGGATCTCCGCCACGCCGCGGAGGATCGCCATGATCAAGATGTCGGCATTCGGCACTGACGCGTCTCAACCTGTAGGGGTCGGGACTTATAACATCGCGAATCGGAGGGTTCACGCACTCAAATTAGTACCGGAATGGTACTAATATCGACCTCGGCGGGACGTTCATCCCTTCACTTGACTCCGAACCGCGACAGGCTCCGGAATAATAGGTCATATATTTTGTCCTAACTATCATTTTCCGCTCGATGGGGCCGGGGATTTCGGTTAATTGTTCCCGACCGCGCGGCAGCCTGCCCTGGGCGCGGGCTTGGACTGCCCTTTTCGAGACCATCGGCCGGGATGGAACGAGACCGCACATGGCCGAGAAACTGCTGAAATTCGTCAATTTGCAAAGGGCGATGCCGGAGAAGCGGGCATCGGAGACCCGGCGCAGCGATTTCGGCGAGATCTATGCCGAGTTCGCCGCCCCGGCCGCGACCGCCCAGGCCAGCCGCTGCTCGCAATGCGGCGTCCCCTTCTGCCAGGTGCATTGCCCGCTTTCCAACAACATCCCGGACTGGCTGAAACTCACGGCGGAAGGGCGGCTGGAGGAGGCCTATGAGATGTCCTCCGCCACCAACACCTTCCCGGAGATCTGCGGCCGGATCTGCCCGCAGGACCGGCTCTGCGAAGGCAATTGCGTGATCGAGCAGTCGGGCCACGGCACGGTGACGATCGGCGCGATCGAGAAATACATCACCGACACCGCCTTCGACATGGGCTGGGTGAAGCCGGCGAAGCCGGCACGCGAGCGCAAGGAATCGATCGGCATCATCGGCGCCGGGCCGGCCGGCCTGGCGGCAGCCGACCTGCTGCGCCGCAAGGGCTATCAGGTGACGGTCTATGACCGGCACGACCGGGTCGGCGGCTTGCTGATCTACGGCATTCCCAACTTCAAGCTCGAGAAGCCGATCGTGCTGCGGCGCGCCGAGCTGCTGAAAGAGTCCGGGGTCACTTTCAAAACGAACTTCGAAGTCGGCCGCGATGCCAACCTCGACGACTTGCGCAAGCAACATGACGCATTGCTGATCGCGACCGGCGTCTACAAGGCGCGCGAGCTTCAGGCGCCGGGCTCGGGTGCGAAGAACATCGTGCCGGCGCTCGACTATCTGATCGCCAGCAACCGCAAGGGTCTCGGCGATCATGTGCCCGCCTTCGAATCCGGCGCGCTCGATGCCGCCGGCAAGAACGTGGTCGTGATCGGCGGCGGCGATACCGCGATGGACTGCGTGCGCACCGCGGTCAGGCAGGGTGCGAAATCGGTGAAGTGCCTCTATCGCCGCGACCGCGCCAACATGCCGGGCTCGCAGCGCGAGGTCGCCAATGCCGAAGAAGAGCGCGTCGAGTTCCTCTGGCAGTCCCTGCCCCATTCCTTCCTCGACGACGCTGAGGGCAAGGTCCGCGCGGTCCGGACGACTCGCATCCATCTCGGCCCGCCCGATTCGACCGGCCGCCAGGTGCCGACCCCGATCGAGGGGTCGGACTTCGACGTCGAGGCCGACCTGGTGGTGAAGGCCCTGGGATTCGATGCCGAAGAGCTGCCCAAGCTGTTCGACTCGCCGGCGCTGGCGGTGACCGCGGCCGGCACCATCAAGATCGACTGGCGCACCCTCATGACCGCGATCCCAGGCGTCTTTGCCGCCGGGGATATTGTGCGTGGCGCTTCCCTGGTAGTCTGGGGAATCCGCGACGGGAGGGACGCCGCCATGAGCATCGACAACTACCTTTCGAAGGCGTTGCAGCATGCGGCTGCAGAATGATGCGGCGCCAAGCTATTCCGACCTGGTGCCGGCCCCTGTTCGGGCCGGCGATGGCCTGCGGCCTTGCGGTCGCGATCGTCGTGCTCGCCTTCAAGGTCGATGCCGCCGATATCGATCGCGAGCGCGCCAATGCCGCGCGGGTGCTGGCGCAGCGGTACTGGCGCGAAGCCGGGCTCGACAAGCTGCCGGTCTCTTATGACCGCGCGCGCTTCGAGAAGGCGGTCGGCGGCGAGGACGATCCCTACAACATCGTCGGCGCGATTGCCGTGGCGACCCTGACCTCGAACCCGGAGCGCAAGGAAAGCGTGCTGCGCTACTTGAATGAGGCGCTGCTGCCTTATGCCCGCACCCACAAGGAGCAGTATCTCTGCCTGGTCTCCGAGGTCTTCTACAATTCGAGCACCGATACCGACGAGTTGCAGGGCCTCTCCAAGGGCAAGTACACCAGCGAAGGCTTGGCGGTCGCCTTCATCAACTACGCCTATTTCCTGATCAAGACCGACCGGGAACGCGAGAAGCTGGGGCTGGTGCTCCCCGGCAACAACGGCATTCCCGAGGCGGTCGCCAGCTTCAAGAAGACCCTGAACGAGGACGGCGGCGCCATGATTCCCGACGGCGCCGTCCGGCTCGGCTGCGCGCGCTAGATTTCACTCCCAGGACGAATGCCATGAGCGGATCTGAAACTGAGCTCTACCGGAAGAACCTTGCCCATCTCCAGGCGCATGGTCTCTACGACCCGGCCGATGAGCATGATGCCTGCGGCGTCGGTCTCATTGCGACGCTCGACGGCAAGCCGCGCCGCGAGGTGGTGCTGAAAGGCGTCGAGGCGCTGAAAGCGGTCTGGCATCGCGGCGCGGTGGATGCCGATGGCAAGACCGGCGACGGCGCCGGTATCCATGTGCAGATCCCGCATGCCTTCTTCGAGGACTTCATCCGCAAGGGCGGCCAGGAGATCGGCCCGGCCAAGTTCGCGGTCGGCCAGATCTTCCTGCCCAGGACCGATCTCGGCAAGCAGGAGCGCTGCCGGGTCATCGTCGAGCGCGAGATCCTGAACTACGGCTACACGATCTACGGCTGGCGCCAGGTGCCGGTGAATATCGGCGTGATCGGCGAGAAGGCCAATGCCAGCCGGCCCGAGATCGAGCAGATCATGATCGCCAACAACCGCGGCGTCAGCGAGGAGCAGTTCGAGACCGACCTCTACATCATCCGCCGGCATATCGAGAAGGCGGCACTCGACGAGCACATCACCGAGTTCTACATCTGCTCGCTCTCCTGCCGCTCGGTCATCTACAAGGGCATGTTCCTCGCCGAGCAACTCGACTCCTTCTATCCGGACCTCACCGACGAGCGTTTCGAGTCGAACTTTGCGATCTATCACCAGCGCTATTCGACCAACACCTTCCCGACCTGGAGCCTGGCGCAGCCGTTCCGCGTGATCGCGCATAACGGCGAGATCAACACGCTCCGCGGCAACGTCAACTGGATGCGCGCCCACGAGACCCGGCTCTATTCCGCGGTCTATGGCGAGCATATGGCTGAGCTGAAGCCGGTCATCCAGCCGTCGGGCTCGGATTCCGCGGCGCTCGACAACGTGTTCGAGATCCTGACCACCTCGGAGCGGTCGCTGCCGATGGTGAAGTGCCTGCTGATCCCCGATGTCTGGGACGGCCGTACCGCGATGCCGCAGCCGATCCGCGACATGTTCAGCTATTGCAACTCGGTGATGGAGCCCTGGGACGGGCCGGCCGCGATCTGCGGCTTCGCCGGCAACTGGGTGATCGCCGCCATGGACCGCAACGGCTTGCGGCCGCTGCGCTATGCGATCACCGAGGACGGTCTGCTGGTCGCCGGTTCCGAAGCGGGCATGGTGAAGCTGAATGAGAGCGCGATCCGGGTGAAGGGCCGGTTGGGGCCGGGCCAGATGCTGGCGCTCGACCTCGCCGAGGGCAAATTCTACGGCAATGACGAGATCATGGCCGATCTCTCATCCGGCGAGGATTACGGCGCCTGGGTGCGCAACATCACCGTCATCGACGACCTGATCAAGCGGCGCCGCGGTGAACCGGCGATCTTCGAGAAGGATTATCTGCGGCGCCGCCAGGTCGCCGCGGGCCTTTCGCTGGAAGATCTCGAGCTGGTGCTCCAGCCGATGGTCGAGGAAGCCAAGGAAGCCGTCGTCTCGATGGGCGACGACACGCCGCTGGCGGTGCTCTCGGAGCATTACCGCGGCCTGCAGCATTTCTTCCGGCAGAATTTCAGCCAGGTCACCAACCCGCCGATCGATTCACTCCGCGAGAAGCGGGTGATGAGCCTGAAGACGCGATTGGGCAACCTCGGCAACGTGATGGACCAGGACGAGGGGCAGTGCAAGTTGCTGCAGCTCGACAGCCCCGTCCTCACCACCGCCGAGTTCCAGGCGATGGGCGCCTATATGGGCAAGAGCGGCGCCGAGATCGACTGCACCTTCGACGTGAACGGCGGCGACAATGCGCTGCGCGACGCGATCCAGTCGATCCGCCGCCAGGCCGAGGACGCTGTGCGCGGCGGCGCCACGCACCTGATCCTGACCGACGAGAAGGTCTCGGCGACCCGCGCCGCGATCCCGACCATTCTGGTCACGGGCGCCGTGCATGTGCATCTCCTGCGCCACCAGCTCCGCACCTTCACCTCCTTGAATGTGCGGTCGGGCGAGTGCCTGGACGTGCATCATTTCGCGGTGCTGATCGGCGTCGGCGCCACCACGGTCAATGCCTATGTGGCGGAAGCCGCGATCGAGGACCGGCGGGCGCGTGGGTTGTTCGGCGAGATGACCCTCGACCAGTGCCTGGACCAGTATCGCAAGGCGGTGGACCAGGGCCTCCTCAAGGTCATGTCCAAGATGGGCATTGCGGTTGTCTCCTCCTATCGCGGCGGTGCCAATTTCGAGGCACTGGGCCTGTCGCGGACCCTGGTCGCGGAATACTTCCCGTCGATGGCCTCGCGCATCTCCGGCATCGGCATGATCGGCATCCAGCGCCGCGTGCTGGCGCTGCATGCGCGGGCCTGGTCGGAGGATTTCGTGGCGCTGCCGGTGGGCGGTTTCTACAAGTTCCGGAAGTCAGGCGAGACTCATGCCTGGGCCGCCGAGCTCATCCACTTGCTGCAGAGCGCGGTGACATCTGAGTCCTATCAGACCTTCAAGAAATATTCTGAAGGCGTGTTCAAGGCGCCGCCGGTGGCGATCCGCGATCTCCTGGACTTCGTGCCGACCGGCCACCAGGTCCCGGTGGACGAGGTCGAGAGCATCACCGAATTGCGCAAGCGCTTCGTGACCCCGGGCATGTCCCTGGGCGCGCTCGGGCCGGAGGCGCATGGCACGCTCAACATCGCCATGAACCGGATCGGCGCCAAGTCGGATTCCGGCGAGGGCGGCGAGTTCTCGTCGCGCTTCAAGCCGCGGCCCAACGGCGACAACGCCAACTCCGCGATCAAGCAGATCGCCTCGGGGCGGTTCGGTGTCACCGCGGAATATCTCACCAACTGCCGCGAGATCGAGATCAAGGTCGCGCAAGGGGCGAAGCCCGGCGAAGGCGGTCAGCTGCCGGGCTTCAAGGTCACGGTCGAGATCGCCCAGCTCCGGCATGCGACGCCGGGCGTGTCGCTGATCTCGCCGCCGCCGCACCACGACATCTATTCGATCGAGGACCTGGCCCAGCTCATCTATGACCTGAAGCAGATCAACCCCAAGGCCAAGGTCTGTGTGAAGCTGGTGGCGCGCTCCGGCATCGGCACGATCGCGGCCGGCGTCGCCAAGGCCAAGGCCGACGTGATCCTGGTCTCCGGCCATGTCGGGGGCACCGGTGCCTCGCCGCATACCTCGATCAAGTATGCGGGCGTGCCCTGGGAGATGGGCCTCTCCGAAGTGCATCAGGTGCTCACCCTCAACCGCCTGCGCCACCGGGTGAAGCTCCGGACCGATGGCGGCATCAAGACCGGCCGCGACGTGGTGATCGCCGCGATCCTCGGCGCCGAGGAGTTCGGCATCGGCACGGCGTCGCTGATCGCCATGGGCTGCATCATGGTGCGGCAGTGCCACTCGAACACCTGCCCGGTCGGCGTCTGCACCCAGGACCCGAAGCTGCGCGAACGCTTCTCCGGCACGCCGGAGAAGGTGGTGAACCTGTTCAGCTTCATCGCCGAGGAAGTGCGCGAGATCCTGGCCTCATTGGGCTATCGCACCTTGAACGAGGTGATCGGCCGCACCGAGCTCTTGGAGCAGGTCAGCCGCGGCGCCGCCGACTTGGACGATCTCGACTTGAACCCGATTCTGGCCCAGGCGGATGCCGGCGACCAGGCGCGCTATTGCACCTTGGAAGGCCGCAACGAGGTGCCGGACACACTCGACGCGCAGATGATCAAGGACGCGACCGCCTTGTTCGAAGCCGGCGAGAAGATGCAGCTGCAATACAACATCCGCAATACCTACCGGGCGATCGGCACGCGGCTCTCGTCGCACATCACCAAGAAGTTCGGCATGTTCGGGCTGAAGCCCGGCCATGTCACCGTGCGCCTGCGCGGCTCGGCCGGTCAGTCGCTCGGCGCCTTCTCGGTGCAGGGGTTGAAGCTCGAAGTCCTGGGCGATGCCAACGACTATGTCGGCAAGGGCCTCAGCGGCGGCATGATCGTGGTCCGCCCGCTGCCGTCGAGCCCGCTGGTCACCAACCTCAACACGATCATCGGCAACACCGTCCTCTACGGCGCCACGGCGGGCAAGCTGTTCGCGGCTGGACAAGCGGGTGAGCGTTTCGCGGTCCGCAACTCTGGCGCCGAAGTGGTGGTCGAGGGCTGCGGCTCCAACGGCTGCGAATACATGACCGGCGGCACCGCCATCATCCTCGGTGGCGTCGGCGACAACTTCGCCGCCGGCATGTCGGGCGGCATGGCCTTCGTGTACGACGCGGCCGAGAATTTCGCGACCCACGTCAACGGCGAGAGCGTGGTCTGGCAGCGCCTGGAATCCGCGCATTGGGAAACGCATCTGAAAGCGCTGATCGCCGAGCATGCCAAGGAGACGCAATCCAAGTTCGCCGCGCGTCTCTTGAGCGACTGGGCACTGGAACGCGGCCGCTTCTGGCAGGTGGCGCCGAAGGAGATGATCGGCAAGCTGGAACACCCGCTATCGGACAAGGCGCAGAAGAAGCTGGCCGAGTGACGCTAACGCGGTGGGACTGCGCGGGAAGATACACACAGTTATCGGCGCAGCGGGCGCGCTGGCGGCGATCTACTGGCTTTGGTATCAGCTTGGTCCAGAGTCAGCCCCAGCGGATGTCATTAGCATGCGAGAATACAAACTGAGCAAGCTCACCGTGGGAGAAATCAACTCAATCACCGCGCAGGCGAAGGAAGAAGCACGCGCGCAGGGCAAAGTAATGAACAAGCTGGGCCAAATGACCGACGTGGTGAGCGAGCAACAGAGCTTCGATTGGCACCTCATGGGATCATGCCTCATCGCCCCACTGACAATCCGCGAAGCGCGGCGCATCGGATGCCTTCCACCGGAGTGAATGCAGGGGCAAGGTGATAGGATGGGTGGAACAAGCGACCTCCCCATTCGATCCCGCGGCGTCATCGCCTTTGTTGTCGCGGGCGCCGGCGAGGCGGCCCGGGTGCTGCTGCTGAAGCGGAAGACTCCGCCGGTCGCCGCCTGGTGCCCCGTCTCCGGCCGGATCGAGGCCGGCGAGAAAGCCTGGCAGACGGCGCTCCGCGAGATCGGCGAGGAGACCGGCCTGAAAGACGGCCGGCTCTACACGACCGGTGTCACCGACAGTTTCTATGACCCGCAAGCGAACACGATCGAGCTGATGCCGGTCTTCCTGTTCATGATCGCGCGTGAAGAGAAGGTGACACTGGACCCGGCGCAGAGCGCCTCTGCCTGGCTGGACGTCGCTGCGGCCCTGTCGCAATTGACCTTCGCCGGACATAAGACGGCGCTGGAGGTGATCCGGCGCGACTTCCTCGGGCGCGCGCCGGATCCGCTGCAACGGATCACGCCTTGAAAAGGCCGTGTTCCTGCGGCACATAGCGGCCGGCATTTTGAGGACAGTATGACCAAAGGCACGGCGCTTCTCTTCGATCTAGACGGCACGCTCACCGACACCGACCACCTGCATCTCGAGGCCTTCCGCATCCTGCTGCAGGAGTTCGGCCGCTCGATCACGCTGGAGCATTACAAGGCGCGCATCATGGGGCATCCCAACGACGAGATCATGCGCGAGATGTTTCCCGACGAGACGCCGGAACGGCGCGTGGCACTCTCGGACCGCAAGGAGCAGCTGTTCCGCGACCAGCTCGCGACCCTGACGCCGACGCCCGGCGTCATCGAGGTGCTGGACTGGGCCGATACCAACGGCGTGCCCTATGCGGTCGTCACCAACGCACCGCGCGCCAATGCCGAGATGATGCTGCAGGGGCTGGGCCTCGACCGGCGCATGACCGAGCTGGTGATCGGCGACGAGCTCGAGCGCGCCAAGCCCGATCCCCTGCCCTATCGCACCGGCTTGCAGCGGCTGGGCGCCACGGCGGGACGCGCGCTGGCCTTCGAGGATTCGCTGCCGGGCATCCGCGCCGCGCATGGCGCCGGGATCGCGACCTACGGCATTCGCACCGCGCATCCGGACGACGCACTGCTGGGCTCGGGCGCGGTGGCCGCCATCACCGATTTCACCGATGCCGGCCTGTGGAAGCGCCTGGAGGCTTTGCTCTAGCGATGCTGCCGCGCCGGCCGTTCTATTTCCTGCGCCATGGCGAGACCGACTGGAACAAGGCGCGCAAGCTGCAGGGCCTGACCGACGTGCCGCTGAATGCGCGCGGCGAAGCGCAGGCCGAGCTGGCGCGCGCGATCGCCGCGGGGTTGGGCTTGAAGTCGATCGCGGTCAGCTCGCTGTCCCGCGCGCGTCGCACCGCGGAGATCGTCAACCGCGATCTCGGCCTGCTGATGACGCATTACGATTCCTTGCGCGAGTTCGACGTCGGCCCCTATGAGGGCAGCACCGACGGCAGCTGGCTGGACCGCTGGTTCGCCGACGGCGCCGTCGAAGGCCCGGAGAGCTTCGGCGATTTCAGGCAGCGGGTGCTGGCCGGAACGATCGCGGCACTCACCCTCGAACACCCGGTGCTGATCGTGGCACACGGCGGCGTGTTCTGGGCCCTGCAGCGGCTGCTCGGCTTTGCCGATCTCACGCATGCGCCCAATGCCGTGGTCGCGCGTTTCGACCCGCCGGCGGCTTCCGGCGGGGCTTGGCGGATCACGCTGCTCGGCGACCAGCCCACCCCGCCTTCGGCGATTACGGCTTAGGGCGCGAGACGAGTCGCTAAAACTCGACTCGAATGCTCTTGCATAAACAAAGCTTCGCGACTCGACGCGCATCCGCGTGTGCGTTCTTGGCTTGTGCTGCGGGGCCGCTGGCGGCACCATGATGGCGTATCGGACTCGGCGCCTAAGGATGCCCAGCTTGGAAGCGCAGGGACAAAAGGTTCTCAAAGGCTTGGCTCTGGATGTCGGCGCGATGCGCCGGCTCGAGGAGCTGCATCGCAACTGGCGACTCGGGCGACCGCGCAGCCAGCGCATGATGCTGGCCGATTGCGATCTCCGGAAGCTCGACCTGAGCCTGATGGATTTCACCGACGCCTATTTCCTGCGCTGCAATTTCGAGCGCGCGAGCCTGCGCGGCGCCGTCTTCCGTGATGCAATCCTGACCGGCAGCAGCTTCGACGAGGCGGATCTCACCGGCGCGGTTTTCGAGCGCGCCGACTTGCGCGGCGCCGTGTTCCACGGCAGCGACATGACGCGCGCTTCGCTGAGCGCCGCCGATCTGCGCAAGGACTTTTCACAGGGTGCCGAGCAGAACCCCACCGCGGCCTGCCGGTTTCGTGGCGCGAGGCTGGAGCAGACCGCCTTTGTCGGCGCCAAGCTGATCAGCGTGGATTTCGCCGGCGCCTTCCTGCTCGAAGCGGATTTCTCCGGCGCCGATCTCCGGCGCACCAGTTTCGCCTCGGCGCAGCTGCAGGGGATCCGGTTGGCCGGCGCCGAGCTGGAAGGTGCCGACTTCACCGCCGCCGCGGCGGTCGATGAGGCGACGCGCGACCAGGTGCTGGCCGCATCGCTGCCGGTGGGCTCGGCGCCGCGCTTGAGCGAGACCGATGTCCGCAAGCGGCTGGGCGATCATGCGCAATGGGTGGACAGCCTCGGTCGCAACGGCCGGCGGCTGGAGCTCGAAGGCTTCGACCTGTCCGGCTTCGACCTGCGCGGGGTCAATCTGGGCGCGGCCAAGCTGGTGCGTTGCCTGCTGGCGCGGGCCAACCTGAAGGATGCCTGGCTGCTCGCCACCGATCTGAAAGGCGCCAACCTGTCCGAGGCCAATTTGACCGCCGCCGATCTCCGCGGCGCGGACTTGAGCGACACGCATCAGCGTGGGCTGATCCTCCCCGGCGCGAGGACCGGGCTCATTCCCGGCCTCTCGCTCACCACACGGGGTCTGCGCGTCTAGATTCTAGCGGCGTCGGAACAGCAGGCTCGCCAATAGCAACCCGCCGAGGCCGATCAGGATCGCCTGTCCCGGATTCTCCCGAGCGTAGCGGCTGGCCGACTTGGCCAGGCCCTGGGCGGCGTCCAGCGCTTCGCCGGCGTGCTGGCGGGCGTAAGCCGCACCTTCCTGCAGCTTCTCCGACGCCGCCTTGCGCGCATCCTGGGTTGCTTCGTCAACGCGGGCGCTGGCGTGGGAGAAGGTTTCGCGGGCGGCTTCCATGCCGTTGCCCATCTTGCTGCTGGTCGTGTTCATGATCTGCCTCGCTTCTGGTCGTGTTGCTGGGTGCGGTCGGTGCCGGGGTCGATGCCGGCGGGCTCATGCTCGTGATCGATGCTGGCGGGATTCTCGGGCATCGTTCCGGGCTTGCCCCTTCCGGTCTTATCGGGGCCGGTCACTTCGGGGCGCTTCGGCGTATGTCCCGGCATCTCGGGCTGCTTCGGTTTCGGTTGGGCGGACATCCGCGTCTCCTGGATCGAAATCATTTCAGGAACAAGCGCCGCAGCGGAGATCGGTTGCGCCGCCGGCCCGAATCCGCGGGCGCGCGGACTGGCGAAGGCCACGCGCCGCTGCTATGTTCCGCCGCGAATCATGCGATGCCTCCTTCATCATCCGCTGCAGCCACAATCCCGCCTCATTCGCCTGCAACTGGCGGAGAAGAAGCTGGACGCCGATTTCGTGGTCGAGCGGCCCTGGGACCGGCGCGACGAGTTCCTGCGGGTCAATCCCGCCGGTGAAGTCCCGGTGCTGATCGACGAGAACGGCACGGCGATCTGCGGTTTCACACCGGTCCTCGAATATCTCGAGGAGGCCTATCCGGACACCGCCGGCAACGGCATGCCGCTGCTCGGCCGCACCCTGCAGGAACGCGCCGAGGTGCGGCGGCTAATCAACTGGTTCGACGGCAAGTTCGAGCGCGAGGTCACCCGCAACCTGCTGCACGAGAAGATATTCAAGCGCTTCATGCCGAATGCCGGCGGCGGCCCGGATTCGGGTGCCATACGGGCGGGCAAGGCCAATATCGCCATCCACCTGCAATACATCGCCTGGCTCACCGAGCGGCGGGCCTGGCTGGCCGGCCCGGCCCTGAGCCTTGCGGACCTGATGGCCGCGGCGCAGCTCTCGGCGATCGACTATCTGGGCGACGTGCCTTGGGACGATCACGAAGGCGCCAAGGATTGGTATGCGCGGCTGAAGTCGCGGCCGAGCTTCCGCTCACTGCTCGCCGACAACCTGCCCGGCGCCCCGCCCCCGCCGCATTACGCGGACCTGGATTTCTAGTTCGCGTTGACTTCGATGGCCGCGATTCCAGCGCGCGCTTCTTCCGCGGCGTAGGAATCCGGGGCGACTTCCAGCAGCTTCCGCCAGTCGGCCCGCGCGCCGTCCTTGTCGCCGGCCTCGGCACGCTGCGTGCCGCGTTCCAGCAGCGCATCGGGATCGTTGGGATCCGTCTTCAGCGCCATTTCGACATTGTCCCGGGCGATATCGGGTTGCCCGAGCTTGCGATAGGCGGTCGCACGCATCGTCAGGATCGCCCCGCGATCGGAGGTGAGATCGTAGGCGGCGTTGAGGTCGTCCAGAGCCTCGAAGTATTTGTCCTGGTTGGCATAGAGCTGGGCGCGGAACACCAGGAGTTCGACACTGTTCTTGCTGACCTTGAGCCCCTGGTTGACGTCGTTGAAAGCACGGTCAAGCTGCTCGTCATTGACCCAGGCCTGCGCCGCCTGCAGGAAGAGCTGGGCCATCAGCGGCGCCTTGACCTGCGGTAAGGTCTGGGCGATGCGCTCCAACTCCATCGCCGCGTCGTCATATTGCTTGAGGCCGATATAAGCGGCTGCCACGCAATGGCGCGCGGCATCGCCGCCGCCGGACTTTTCCCATTCCATCGCCTGCTTCAGCCCCGCCTTCGGCGTCTTGCTCGCGAGCTTCATGCAGGCCTGGTATTTCTTCTCCTGCGCGGCCTGGTCCTGGTTGTCGGACTGCGCCCAGGCCGGTGCGGCGGCGAGCGCGAGCAGCAGGGCGATCCAAAGGCGACGCATGGGCTTCAGGGACAACTCCTCCAGGGACAACTCCTTGTCAGGAACCGGCTGCCCGGATATTGAGCAGCGGCGTGAACATCGGGGCCGCGCGCCCAAAAAGCAAGCCGGAAGGACATGACGCAACAGCCGCATCTCTTCTGCTTCGGCCTCGGCTACACGGCCCTGGCGCTGGCCCGCGTGTTGAAGCAACAGGGCTGGCGGGTGACGGGGACCTGTCGCTCGACTTCCAACACCGAGGAAGCCAGGGCGCTGGGTCTCGAAATCGTGATCTTTGACCCCGATCATCCGGTCGAAGGTCTCGCACAGCGCCTGGCCGGCGTCACCCATCTGCTGAGCTCGGTGCCGCCGGGCGCCGCGGGCGATCCGGTGCTCCAGGCGCATGGCGCCACCCTCGCCGAGGCCGCGCCGCGGCTCAAATGGATCGGCTATCTCTCGACCACCGGGGTCTATGGCGACCGGCAGGGCGGCTGGGTCGATGAGCAGAGCCCGCTCACCCCCAGCGGCGAGCGCGGCCAGCGCCGGCTCGATGCCGAGACCGCCTGGCTGGCATTGCCGCAACCCGCGCATCTCTTCCGCCTCGCCGGGATCTATGGGCCGGGGCGCTCGGTGCTCGACACCATCCGCGCCGGCAAGGCGCGGCGGGTGCTGAAGCCCGGCCAGGTGTTCAGCCGGATCCACCGCGACGACATCGTGCAGATCCTGCTCGCCTCCTTCGCGCATCCCAATCCGGGTGCTGCCTACAATGCCTGCGACGATGACGCCGCCGATCCGGCCGAGGTCACGGCCTATGCCTGCAAGCTCTTGAACGTCGCGCCGCCGCCGGAGGTGCCCTTCGCCGAAGCCGCGCTTTCGCCGATGGCGCGCAGCTTCTACGACGACAACAAGCGGGTGCGGAACGACCGCATCAAGCGCGAGCTCGGCGTCACGCTGAAATACCCGGATTACCGCGCCGGATTGACGGCGCTGCTCGCGACGGAAAGCGCAACCAGCTCCTCGACCACGGCGTAGAGCCGCTGCAGATCCTGCGGCCGCGACAGGCGGTGATCGCCATCCTTGATCAACTGGACGACGACATCGTCGGAGGTCAGTTTTTGTTGCAACCGCAGCGACACCGCAGGCGGCACATCCGGATCGGTGAGACCGTGCAACAGCCGGACCGGCACATCGATGCCGATCGCGGCCCCAGGTTTGTCGCTGAGCAGCAGATGTCTGCGCCCGTCTTCGATGAGCGCCCGAGTGATAACGTATGGCTCAGGCGAATAGTCCGAAGGCTGTTCGAGTTTTCCGTCGCGCAAGAGCTTCTCGCGTTCGACCGGCGATAATGCCTGCCAGATCAGGTCTTCCGTGAAGTCCGGCGCCGGGGCCAGGCCTATCAACCCCTTGATTCGCTCGGGCCTTGCCAGCGCCAGCAGCAGCATGATCCAGCCGCCCATGCTGGAGCCGATCAGGATTTGCGGGCCCTCGGTCAGGCGATCGAAAGCCGCCAGTGCGTCGGCGAACCACCGAGAAATGGTCCCGTCGAGAAAATCGCCGCTCGATTCACCATGACCCGAATAGTCGAAGCGCAGGAAGGCAAGGCCCCGCGCGTGGCAGAAATCGTCGAGCGCAGAAGCCTTTGTGCCGGACATGTCCGACTTGAAGCCGCCGAGGAAAACGATTCCGGGGCTTTTTGCGCCGTCCCCAACGGCAAAACGTCGGCGATAGGCAAGAAAGCAACCGTGTTCGATCTGCAACTGTGCGATGCCCGACTCGCCTTTTCGTGTGGGCTCGGGATCGATTTGCAATGGATTGGTCTCCGGCATCCCGGTAAAATACCTGACCAGCGAAATTCAGCACCATGTCAATCGACAGCGCCATCGGAACCCCTGCTTTGAGCAGCCGCGGCTCGGCCAAGCGGCCGGCGCGCGCCGCCACCGTCCTCCATTTGCTGCGCCGGCTCGACCAGAGCGGCGAGGCCCGCATGGCGATCGAGTTCGCCGCCGCGTTGAACGACATCGGCGGGCGCGCGGCCATCGCCTACCACGCCGCATCGGCGACGCATGAATTGCAGCGGCACGGCATCCAGCCGGTCGAAGTGAAGCTTGGCGGCCGCGCGCCGTTCAGCGGCTTCGGCGCGGCGAAGCGTCTGGCGAAACTGGTCGCCGAAAGCGATGTCGAAATTCTCCACGCGCATGGACTGGATCTGCTGCTGATCGCACGCGCCGCGGCGGCGGAAGCCGGCGTGAAGCTGATGATCGGTTTCTATGAGGATGCGGCACGGGTCGCGCGCCTCTCGAAGCGCCAGCGCGCGGCGCTCGAAAGCGCCGACGAGGTCACCGTGCTGTCCGAGCTCGCCGCCCGCGAATTGCTCGGCGCCATCCCGAACCTCAGGGACCGCGTCAGCGTGATCCCGTTCGGCATCGATTTCAGCCGTTTCGATCCCGCCCAGGTCTCCGCCCACCGGGTGATCCAGCAGGCCCAGCTCTGGCGCGTGCCGGACGACCGGCCGGTGGTGATGCTGCCCGGGCGCTTCGCCAAGGCGCGCGGCCACAGCGTGCTGGTCGAGGCGCTGAGCCTCATCCGCGACGTCGATCTGCGCTGCATCATGGTCGGCCCCGATGCCGAGGGGCCCGCCTTCCGCCACCAGCTCGGCAAGGAGATCGCCGCCCAGGGCCTCTCCGACAGGGTGCTGCTGGCCGAGGAATGCCGCGACATGCCGGCCGCCCTGATGTTGGCCGACGTGGTGGTGGCGCCCACTCTCGAGCCTGGCGCGCATAACCGCGCGGTGATCGAGGCGCTGGCCCTGGGGCGGCCGATCGTCGCCAGCGATTTCCCGGTGATGCACGACATGCTCACCGGCAACGAGATGGCCTGGCTCGCCCCGCCGGGCGATGCGATGGCGCTCTCCTGGGCGATCCGCGAAGCGCTCGGCCTCGCCATCGACCGTCGCGAGGAGTTGAGCCGGCATATCATCGATATTATGCGCGAGCATCGCAGCCGCGAGCGCATGTGCGGCGCGGCACTCGACATCTATCAGCGCCTGCGTCCCGGCGCCGCGGCCGCGGCCTAGAGTCAGCTGCGCGTCAGCGTATCTGAAACATTCCGAATCATTCCGTGATGCTGCATTGCGTGCGGCTGTGACGCCGCGCACGATGTCTCGTCATCGTCAAGCCTGTGCCGCATTCGCGCCGCATTCGATGAATAATCTCAAGCGCATGGTTGATCACGCAATCGCGTAGGAAACCAATGCAGGCCGCGGTCGTTGTGACCGGACTGCAGCGATCGCGGAACGGTGGGGATGGTTATCCGCTCCGGGATCGAAATGAGACGATGATCGAGAGTGGGAGAATTGCAATGACCATCGCCGCCAACCTGCACCGCACCCGTTTCTTCTTCCTGCATCACGGCGAGACCGAGTGGGATCGCGACGGCAAGCTCGCCGGCCGCATCAACGCGCCCTTGAATGGCCGCGGCCTCGCCCAGGCGCGCCGCGCCGGCGAGATGCTGCGTGGGAGCGGCATCCGCACCATCTGCTCGAGCCCCCAGGACCGCGCCCTGATGACCGCGGAGATCGTCGCCGCGCAGATCCATGCGCCGATCGTGACCATCGAGGGGCTGAAGGATTGCTGCTTCGGCGACCATGACGGCGCCGCGGCCGGTGACTGGTTCACCGAATGGCGCCTCGGCGTAACGCCGGATGGGGCGGAGTCGCTGAAGCGCTTCCGCCACCGCGGCATCACCGCGATGAACACGGCGCTGGCCCATCCCGGGCCCGTATTGGTCGTGGCTCATCCCGGCATCTACGCCGCCTTCCTGGAAGCGGCGGGCATGGCCAAGACCGGCGACTGGCTGACCGAGCATGCCGCGGCGCCGATCTTCCACCAGCCACGCCACGCCACCCGCTGGACCACCGAGACGCTGGCGGCCTAGCTTCCGCCCAGACTTGACCATCTGCTGCGGTCTCCCGATATAGTTGCCATTCGAGGCAGCCTTTCGGGGGAGCGCAGCCATGGGCTGGCATATCGCACAAATCAACGTCGCCACCGCGGTCGAGGCGCTGGACCATCCGCAGCTCGCCGATTTCGTGGCGCAGCTGGATGCGGTGAATGCGCTGGCCGATGGCAGCCCGGGCTTCGTCTGGCGGCTGCAGAGCGACAGCGGCAACGCCACCGACATCCAGGCCAGCGCCGACCCCAGGTTTATCGTCAACATGTCGGTCTGGGCCGACGTCGAGAGCCTGTTCGACTTCGCCTATAAGAGCGCCCACCGCCTGGTGATGGCCCGCCGCCGCGAGTGGTTCCAGCGCCCCGAAGGCGCGTACCAAGTGCTCTGGTGGGTTCCGGAAGGCCATGAGCCGACCGTCGAGGACGGCCTGGCCAAGCTCGCCAAGCTCAATGCCGAAGGGCCGACGGCGGAGGCCTTCACCTTCAAGGCGCGCTTCCCACAGCCGGACAAGATCGGCGAGCCGGAGGACATGCGACCGGAGCCCTACTGCGTCGGGTGGGAGTAGCCTGCGCGCAGCCCGCATGCGCACAGTTTGGGTTGCCACCGCAAGATTCGGCGCGCTGGCCGTGATCTTGCTTGGCGGTATAATCATCCAAGACCTCTGGCAACGGCCGTTTACGGATGTTGTTTGCCCCGTCTTCCATGAACCGGGCTACATCCCGCCGCCGGGGCCTGCGTCCTATCCTTTTTGGCGCGACGGCATTCTGTCTTTTCTCCCGACGCCAACCACCGAGTTCTGGCGCATACTTCGGTTTCTCCCACTCGTCGGCGTCGTTGTTCTGAGTGTCGCAACTCTTCGCTGGCCAGCGAACTCCCGCGGGAGGGTCGGTTTCAAGACGAGCATTTGCATTGGCGGCGCGATCGCCTTCTTGGCCCTTCGCCTGACCTCCTTCTTGGGCCCCTACTACTTCTGCTGACCGGTGGGTCCGCCCGCCTTCCTTGACACCCCCCTGAATCCCACTAAATTCCCGGATTCCGGCCGTTTGGGCCGGTTTTTCGTCTTTGAGGACTGGGATTATGCCGACGATCACCCTGCCGAACGGGGACAAGCGTCCCTTCGAACGGCCGGTTTCCGGAGCGGAACTGGCCGCGTCGATCGGTCCGGGTCTCGCCAAGGCGGCGCTCGCTGTGAGCGTCGATGGCGAGGTGAAGGACCTTTCGCATGTCATCACCCAGGATGCGAAGGTCGCGATCGTCACCAAGACCAGCCCGGAAGCGCTCGAATTGCTGCGCCACGACTGCGCGCATGTGCTGGCGGAAGCGGTGCAGGAGCTCTTCCCCGGGACCCAGATCACCTTCGGCCCGGCGATCGAGACCGGCTTCTATTACGACTTCTTCAGGAACGCGCCGTTCACGCCGGAGGATTTCGCGGCGATCGAGGCGAAGATGAAGGAGATCGTCGATCGCGACGAGAAGATCACCCGCGAGATCTGGTCGCGCGACCAGGCCGTCAAGTGGTTCGAGGACCATGGCGAGCGCTTCAAGGCCGAATGGGTGACGCAAATCCCGGCCGACGAGGAGATCTCGATCTATAAGCAGGGCCAGTGGCTGGACATGTGCACCGGCCCGCATCTGCCGTCGACCGGCAAGCTCGGCAAGGCCTTCAAGCTGCTCCGGGTCTCCGGCGCCTATTGGCGCGGCGATCCGAAGAACCCGCAGCTGCAGCGCATATACGGCACGGTCTTCGCCGACGAGAAGCAGCTGAAGGACCATCTGACACAGCTCGAGGAAGCCGAGAAGCGCGACCATCGCCGCTTGGGCCGCGAAATGGGGCTGTTCCACCAGCAGGAAGAAGCGGTCGGCGCCATCTTCTGGCATCCCAAGGGCTGGCGGCTCTATCGCAAGCTCGAGAACTATCTCCGCGCCCGGCTCGACAAGGCCGGCTACCAGGAGGTGAAGACGCCGCAGATCCTGGACCGGAGCCTGTGGGAGCGTTCGGGCCACTGGGAGAAGTTCCGCGACGCGATGTTCATCGTGCAGGACGGCGAGGACAAGACGCTCGCCGTGAAGCCGATGAACTGCCCGGGCCATATCCAGATCTTCCGCCAGGGGCTGAAGAGCTATCGCGACCTGCCGCTCAGGTTCTCGGAATACGGCTCCTGCCATCGCAACGAGCCCTCGGGCGCGCTGCACGGCATCATGCGGGTGCGCGCCTTCACCCAGGACGACGCGCATATCTTCTGCACCGACGACCAGATCGGGTCGGAGTGCAAGAATTTCTGCGACCTGCTGCTCTCGGTCTATCGCGACTTCGGCTTTACCGATGTGAAGGTGAAGCTCTCCGATCGTCCGGAAGTGCGCGCCGGCTCCGACGAGGTCTGGGACCGCGCCGAGGCAACGCTGAAGGAAGCGACGGCCGCGGCCGGTGTCGAGTTCAGCCTCAACCCCGGCGAGGGCGCCTTCTACGGCCCGAAGCTGGAGTTCGTGCTGCGCGACACGATCGGCCGTGACTGGCAGTGCGGCACCTTCCAGGTGGATTACGTGCTGCCCGAGCGGCTCGACGCCTCTTACGTCGGCGAGGACGGGGCGAAGCACCGGCCGGTGATGCTGCACCGCGCGATCTTCGGCTCGCTGGAGCGGTTCATCGGCATTCTCATCGAGCATTACGCCGGCAAGTTCCCGCTCTGGCTCTCGCCGCTCCAGGTGGTGGTCTGCACCATTGTCTCGGATGCGGACGGCTATGCCCAGCAGGTCAAAGAGGCGCTGGAAAAGGCCGGTCTCCTGGTCGATCTCGACCTGCGGAACGAAAAGATCGGCTACAAGGTCCGCGAGCACAGCCTCGCCAAGGTCCCGGTCGTGCTCGCCGTCGGCAAGCGCGACCAGGAAGGCGGCACTGTTGCACTGCGGTATCTGGGCGAGGAAAGCCAGAAGGTCCTGCCATTGGACGAAGCGGTCCGGACCCTGGCCGAGCAGGCCCGCTCGCCGCTGGAAAATACTCATTGAGAGCACCAGGACCCGAATTGCGAGTCCTATGGGACATCTGCCATAATACGGGCTGGATGACGTCCTTTGAGTGACATCGTTTGAGCGCCGCCTACCGTCGGGCCTGAGACCTCTCAGCGCCCGCGGCGAGCGGCGTTTTTATTTTTTCTGAACCGAAACAGGAGTTGGCCATAGCCAGACCACCCGAGAAAGACAACGCGCCGAGGGAATCCGGTCCGCGTGTCAATGGAATGATCAACATTCCGCAAGTCCGCCTCGTGCTCGAGGACGGCACCATGCACGGGGTCATCTCGACCCGTGAGGCCATCTCGATGGCCCAGGAGATCGGTCTCGACCTGGTCGAGATTTCGCCGACGGCGAGCCCGCCGGTCGCCAAGATCCTCGATTACGGCAAGTACAAATACGAGGCCCAGAAGCGCAAGAACGAGGCCCGCAAGAAGCAGAAGGTCATCGAGGTCAAGGAGATCAAGATGCGCCCCGGCATCGACACGCATGACTACGACGTGAAGATGCGCTCGGTGCACCGCTTCCTCGAGGAAGGCGACAAGGTGAAGGTCACCATGCGCTTCCGCGGCCGCGAGATGGTGCACCAGGAAATCGGCATGAAGGTGCTGGACAAGGTGCGCGCCGATCTCGACGCGGTGGCCAAGGTGGAATCCCACCCGCGGCTCGAAGGCCGCCAGATGGTCATGGTGGTGGCGCCGAAATAGCGCCACCAACGCCTACCCTGCGGGTTAGGCAGACATGAACGATCCGCGCCCCCCTTCGGAACCGGAAAACGACCAGAACCCGCGCCTCCCGGCGCGGGTCTTCGGCCAGGCGGTGGATGCCGGCTTCACGCCGGCGCCACCCGCCCTGCCGCCCAAGCCCACCTTGCTGGAAGAATTGCGGCCCTGGACTGGGCCGGAGACGCAGCGGCCGAGCTTCTCGCCGCCGGTTTTCGGCGCGCTCAGCGTCATTTTCGGCGTCACCGCCTTCTACAAGGCGACCCTGCTGCTGGCACCTCTGGCGCTGATCGCCGGCCTGCTCGCCTGTTTGAAACGGCAATGGGGCTGGGGCCTGATCGGCATCCTCTCGGCGATCGCGGCTCTGGCGATCGATCCCTTCTTCTGGGGCCTCGCTGGCGTGCTGTGGCTGGCACGGGTGCTGGGGCTGCTGGGCTAGGAGTCGTCGGGAATGTGCCGGCCGGGATCCATGTGGTTGTGGAGGATGCGGATCACCACGATTCCGGGATTACCGTCATGCATCAACTCAACGCGATAGTAGAGAATATGCGATGCCGCGCCGTCGCGCGCGGCGGCGCGTGAGACCGGAAATGATCGAAGGTCTGGACCAAGATCATCTTGTGACACTGATCCCGGGCGCTTGGGATTCTGCGCAATGAGCAGAACAGCGCGATCAATCAGCTCAGCGTAGCGGTCCCGCTGCAGCGGCCCGAACATTCGGGTTGAATCTCGCAAGATGTTCGCAAGATCATGGGCAGCTTGTGGCGCGAACCGATATCTCGGACGCATGCGCTGCTCAGCGCTTGTCTTCGTCTTCGGCTTGAACTTCAGCCAGAATTTCCATCACCGTCTTATCGGAATACTTCCCAGCGTTGACCTCATCCAAGCCGATCTGGATCTCGCGACGCAGGATGGCGCGCTTTTCCTCATAAACCGCCCGCTCCTCGCGCAGCATTCGGAGGCCGTCGCGGACCACCTCGCTGGCGGTGGCGTAGTTGCCGGAGGCGACTTCCTTCTCGACGAACTCGGCGAGAGCGGCGGGCAGGCTGACATTCATCGTCGGCATTGCGCTACTCCATTGTTATCATTAGAATATTGGCAGTTGGCAAAATTTGTCAAGCGGCGCTTTGTCCCGCTTATCCCCTTGTTTCCAAAGCCCCCAGTCGCTATAACCCCGCGTCCCCGGCCTGAGAGCTGAGGGAAAGGCGGCACCGGCTCATAGATAGGGCATGCCCATGTCGCCGATGAGCAACCCGTACCTGAAGGAAGCAAAATGCCCAAGATGAAGACCAAGAGCGGCGCCAAGAAGCGCTTCTCCCTGACCGCGACCGGCAAGGTCAAGTTCAAGCCGGCCAACAAGAAGCACGGGATGTCAAAGCGCCCGACCGACATGCGCCAGCAGAGCCGGCGCATGGAAGTCATGGCCGAGCCCGACGCCAAGAAGGTTCGTCGGTTCTTTATCCCGAACGGCCTCTAAGCAACGCGGATCTAGAGAGGAGCATCAGAAATGGCACGCACCAAGCGCGGCGTCACCTCGCACGCCCGTCACAAGAAAATCGTCGACATGGCCAAGGGCTATGTCGGCCGCGCCGGCACCAACTACCGGATCGCGATCGAGAAGGTCGAGAAGGGCCTGCAGTATGCGTACCGCGACCGCCGCGCCAAGAAGCGCAATTTCCGCGGTCTGTGGATCCAGCGCATCAATGCCGGCGTGCGCGAGCACGGCCTGACCTACTCGCAGTTCATGAACGGCATCAAGAAGGCCGGCATCGAGATCGACCGCAAGGTCCTCGCCGAGCTGGCCGGCCATGAGCCGGCGGCCTTTGCGCAGCTCTGCCGCCAGGCCCAAGAGGCCTTGGTAAAGTAGGCGCTCGTAAAGTAAGGCGCTGGACCGCGTGGCCCCGGCACGTCTCGCCCTGATCCTCGTCGTCGCGGTTGCGGCCTTGACCGGCTGCGACCGCTACGCCGACGACATCGACACGGTGAAGCGCGCCGAGAGCATCCTACCCGGCAAGAGCAACGAAGCGCTGGCGGTCGAGATCGCCGGCGCCCGCGGCACCGTCGAGTGGAAGGGCGGCGCCGCGCCGAAATACGAGAGCTCCGACATCGTCGGCGTCCAGGCCGTGATCAAGCGCGTCGGCAGCAACGGCAACAAACACGAAGTCGAGCTCGAGTTCATCAACAACCGGCAGACCAAGAAGGTGGCCTTCGACGGCGCCATCGTGGACGGCAAGAAGCAGGACATGCTGTCCGGCGCCCTTGCCCTGTTTTTGATGCAGTTGGAATAGGCCGGCTTTCATCCTGTTGACGGGATTGGGGGAGGCCGGTTATCCGGACCTCCCCCTTTCTTATTGGGGAATGCGCCAAGGGGGCGCGAGTGGGATCATGCAGAACCTGACCGAGCTGGAAACCAAGTGGAAGGGCGCCGCCGAGACCGCCGGCAGCGTGGACGCGCTGGAGGCGATCCGCGTCGAGGCGCTCGGCAAGAAAGGCGAGATCACCGGGCTGATGAAGACGCTCGGGACCCTGGCCCCGGAAGAGCGCAAGAGCTTCGGCCAGCAATTGAACCTGGTGAAGGACGCCGTTACCGCGGCGATCGAAACCCGCAAGGCGGCGCTCGGTGACGCGGCGATCGAGGCACGGCTCGCCACCGAGAAGCTGGATATGACGCTGCCGGCGCGACCGGGCGAGGTCGGCCGCATCCACCCGATCAGCCAGACCATCGACGAGATCATCGCGATCTTCGGCGAGATGGGCTTCGGCGTCCGCGAAGGCTCGGACATCGAGGACGACTTCCACAACTTCGAGGCGCTGAATATCCCGAAGGACCATCCGGCGCGGCAGATGCAGGACACCTTCTACCTGCCGCAGAAGCCCGACGGCAGCCAGATGGTGCTGCGCACCCATACCTCGCCGGTGCAGATCCGCACCATGCAGAGCGAGCAGCCGCCGCTGCGCGTGATCTGCCCGGGCCGCACCTACCGTGTCGACAGCGACATGACCCATTCCCCGATGTTCCACCAGGTCGAAGGCCTGGTGATCGACGAGAAGACGCATATGGGGCATTTGAAGGGCTGCCTGCAGGACTTCTGCCGCGCCTTCTTCGGCATCGATGACCTCAAGCTCCGCTTCCGCCCGAGCTACTTCCCCTTCACCGAACCCTCGGCCGAGGTCGATATCGGCTGCGATCGTTCCGGCGGCGAGCTGAAGCTCGGCCAGGGCAATGATTGGCTGGAGATCCTGGGCTGCGGCATGGTGCATCCCAAGGTCTTGAAGAATTGCGGCCTCGATCCCGAAAAATACCAGGGCTTCGCCTTCGGCATGGGAATCGAGCGCATCGCCATGTTGAAATACGGGATCCCCGACTTGCGCACCTTCTATGACGCCGATCTCCGCTGGCTGAAGCATTACGGCTTCCTGCCGCTCGACGTGCCTTCGGTGGTGGGAGGGCTGACCCGATGAAATTCACCCTCTCCTGGCTGAAGACCCATCTCGAGACCCGCGCCGACGCAGCCGAGATCGCCAAGGCGCTGACCGCGCTCGGGCTCGAGGTCGAAGGCATCGACGATCCGGCCAAGGCGCTGGCGCCTTTCGTGGTCGGCTACGTCGCGGAAGCCAAACAGCATCCGAACGCGGATCGGCTGCGCGTCTGCCGCGTCGATACCGGCAAGGGTAACGTGCAGGTGGTCTGCGGCGCGCCCAATGCGCGGACCGGCATGAAAGGCGTGTTCGCGCCGCCGGGCACGCATATCCCCGGCACCGGCCTCGACCTCAAGGCCGGCAACATCCGCGGCGAGGCCTCGAACGGCATGCTCTGCTCCGCCCGCGAGCTGGGCCTGGGCCAGGATCATGACGGCATTATCGAGCTGCCGGACGATGCACCG
Source organism: Dongia sp. (assembly GCF_041905885.1). Lineage (NCBI taxonomy): Bacteria > Pseudomonadati > Pseudomonadota > Alphaproteobacteria > Rhodospirillales > Dongiaceae > Dongia > Dongia sp. Next base: position 87,169 of record NZ_JAYRKD010000024.1, read on the forward strand.
ATCGGCATGAGCTTCGTGAAGTATCGCAACCTCGACGACCCGGTCATCGAGATCAAGGTGACGCCGGACCGCGCCGATTGCCTGGGCGTGCGCGGCATCGCCCGCGACCTCGCGGCGGCCGGCCTCGGCACCTTGAAGCCCTTCGCGCCGACGCATCTCTCCGGCACCTTCAAGAGCCCGATCCAGTGGCGGATCGACCCCTCGGCGGCGACCGGCTGCCCCTATGTGGCCGGGCGCTATTTCAAGGGCGTGAAGAACGGCCCGAGCCCGCAATGGCTGCAGGACCGGCTGACCTCGATCGGGCTGCGTCCGATCTCGGCTTTGGTCGATATCACCAATTTCGTGACCTATGACCTCGGCCGCCCGCTGCATGTCTTCGATGCAAAGAAAGTGGCGGGCGACCCGACCATGCGCGCGGCCAAGGACGGCGAGACCGTGCTTGCTCTCGACGGCAAGAACTACACGCTCGAAGCCGGGATGATCGTCATTGCGGACAGCCGCGGCCCCGAGGCGATCGGCGGCATCATGGGCGGCGAGGAATCCGGCTGCTCGCTGGAGACCACCGACGTCTTCCTCGAAGTCGCCCTGTTCGACCCGATCCAGGTGGCGCGCGCCGGGCGCAAGCTCGGCATCCTGTCGGATGCGCGCTATCGCTTCGAACGCGGCGTCGATCCGAAATCCGCGGGCTGGGGCGTCGATATCGCCACCCAGCTCATCCTCGAGCTCTGCGGCGGCGAGGCCAGCGAGGTCACCGCGGCGGGCACGATGCCGAAGGGCACCCGCACCATCACCTATCGCCCGGCGCGGGTCGAATCGCTCGGCGGCTGCGTGGTCGGCACCGAGAAGCAGAGGCAATTCCTGCAGGCGCTCGGCTTCTCGGTGATTCCGGCCAGCGCCGCCTGGCAGGTGACGACGCCGACTTGGCGCGCCGATGTCGAAGGCGAAGCCGACCTCGTCGAAGAGGTGCTGCGCGTCAACGGCTTCGACCAGATCGCGCCGGTCTCCATGCCGCGCGACGCCGCATTGCCGAAGGTGGCGGTGACGCCCGCGCAGAAGCGGGTTCAGGTGGCGAAGCGGATCCTGGCCAGCCGCGGCATCGAGGAAGCGGTCACCTTCAGCTTCATGCCGGGCACGGTCGCTGCGCTCTTCGCCGGCGACAATGCGCTGATCCCGCTCGCCAACCCGATCAGCGCCGATCTCGACGTGATGCGGCCCTCGATCCTCGGCAACCTGCTGCAGGCGGCCGGGCGCAATGCGGCGCGCGGCATCCCCGACGCGGCGATGTACGAGGTCGGCCCCGCTTACGCCAACGAAACGCCGAAGGGTCAGCTCACCGTCGCGACCGGTATCCGGGTCGGCGCTTACACCGAGCGACATTGGAGCGGCAAGCCGCGCAACGTCGATGCCTTCGACGCCAAGGGCGATGCCGTGGCCTTGCTCGAAAGCCTCGGCGCGCCGGTCGAGAATCTACAGGCCACCTCGGACGCGCCGGGGTATTTCCATCCCGGCCGCTCGGCTTCGTTGCGCCTCGGGCCCAACGTGCTCGCGGTGTTCGGCGAGATTCACCCGAAGGTGATGAAGGCGCTCGATCTCAAGGGCCCTGCGGTCGGCTTCGAAATCTTCCTCGACCGCGTGCCGATGCCGCGCGCCAAAGGCACGGCGCGGCCGCTGCTCGACGCGTCGAGCTTCCAGCCGCTGGCGCGCGACTTCGCCTTCGTGGTGGGAAGCGATGTCTCGGCCGAGAAGCTGATCAAAGCGGCGAAACAGGCCGACAAGGCACTGATCACCGCGGTCTCGATCTTCGACGTGTTCGAAGGCGGGTCCTTGGGCGAGGG